>JANQEX010000017.1 GCA_028278105.1 Alphaproteobacteria bacterium
GAAGGTCAGACGTAATTCTCGGTCACGATGCGGCGGCGGCGGCCGCGGCGCGGCACGAAGCCAAAGGGCATGTCGTCGCCGTTCGGGTTGAGGCCCGCCATGCCGGAGAGTTCCGTTAGCGCGCGTTGCAGGTTGACGCGCTCGCGCAGGTCGTCGCGGTCGGTCACGGTCATGCAGCTTAGCTTGTTTTCCACGAGATCGACCAGCGCCCCGATGGATTGACGAGAAAGGGACATGCGTTTCCCCATTATAGTTTTCCGGGCGGAAAAATTCCGCGCCATTTGCGTTCCACTATTTCAAATAAATGTAAAAACAACGCTAAGTTTGATTGAAATATCCGTAAAAACCGGCGCGGCGTCTCCGGGGTTAAACGCGCGCTAACCATTCATGCCCTTGAAAAACGGCGCGGCGGTTTTTGCGCGGGCCGCCCGCGGAATCATTGACAAAAATTAACCGGAAATTTTTTTGCGCGCGGAGGGCCCGGCGCGCCGGGCAAGGGCCCGCTTTTGTGCGCCGCGGTTTTCGCGCGGCCGTGTCCGCGCGGGACGGGTCCACGGGACAAGGGCTTTTTTGCGCGGCGAAGGAAGGCTTGCCAGACGGAAGCCGGCAGGGGTAACGTGACGTCCGGCGCATTTTTTTGCGCCGCCAAATGGACGGGTGGCCGAGCGGCTGAAGGCGGCGGTTTGCTAAACCGCTATACGGGGTAAACCCGTATCGGAGGTTCGAATCCTCTCCCGTCCGCCACCCTGCGCGGCTACGCAGCTTCGGGTGGCGCGCCACCTGAAGCTTTGGCGTAAGGTGGCGGCCACGCTTTCAGGCGCAGGGTGATCTCCCGAAGCTTCTGAAAGCTGCATCCCTGCCATTTGCGCTTGGCTAAAATGAGTCCCGGTTTCAGGCGACAAGGCATGCTGCATGAATATTGCGTACCGGCGGATGAATCCGGATGACGCCGTCCGGGTCTGCGAACTGGTCGACGCCGTTTTTAGTGAATATGAGGCGCCTCATTATAGCCGGGACGGCATTCTGGAATTCCGTGAATACAACAGACCCGAAAAAATGGCGCAAAGACTGACAGACGATCACTTCGCGCTGCTGGCCATATGCGGAAGCGAAATTGCCGGCGTCATCGAGATAAGAAAAAACCGGCATATCTCGTTATTTTTTGTGTCATCCCGCTTTCAGGGCAAGGGGATCGGAAAGGAACTCTGGTCAAGGGCCGCGCGGGAAAGCATGAACGCGGACGCCTCCGTGACCCGGTTCACCGTTCACGCCTCTCCCCATGCGGAAAAAATATATGCAAGGCTGGGTTTTTCTAAAACAGCGGCCGAACAGACCGCGAATGGAATAAGGTTTATTCCCATGGCCAGGAATGTCCCGCTCCAAGCCCATTCCTTCTCAGGGCAACCTTCATGAACCGGGCTGGGGCCGGCCCCGGCGACTATCCCAATTCGGGATAATCCCGTCCGGGGATTTATGAAAGGGGGATCTGTTTCGGATGCCCCATGTCGAAATCCCATACAAAATCGGTCAACAGCGAAATTTCCGCCCTTCTGCGGAAGGAGCGCAAGGCCCGGAACCTGACCCAGGCCGGATTGGCGCAACGGCTCATGAAACCGCAATCCTACGTGGCCAAGTACGAGGCGGGCGAGAAGAAGCTGACGGTCGGTGAGTTCATCCTGATATGCAAAGGTTTGAAAACGGAGCCGTCCCGCATGATACGCAAGGTTCGCGGATGACGGCCGTGGCTCCGTCTGCTTTTATGCTTATGCCTGCCGCCGCCTTCCTGTGAAGCCGGACGTTGGAATAAGCAGTTACCCATTTGATTCATTTCTGATTGAGTCTGGACCCTAATTGTTATTGGATTCCGGCAACGCAAATCCGGCAGGCTGCCTGTCAATTTATCGGAGCCGTTCGTGACAACACTTATTCTTGGCGGCGGGCTGGCGGGGCTTTCGGCTTCCTATCACATCGGCCACGGCCGGTGCCTCATTCTGGAAAAGCAGCCGCGGCCATTTGGCCATGCGCGCTCGCGCCAGGGCGGGGGCTTCACCTGGGACGAGGGCCCGCATGTGTCCTTCACCTCCAGCCCCTATGTGCAGGAATTATTCGCCGAAGCCGTGGGCGGCGAATATGAGCAGCTTGAAATCCGCGCCGCCAACTGGTTCAAGGGAGGCTGGATCGGCCATCCGGCGCAGAGCAATCTTTATCAGGCCCCGGAGCCCTTGCGCGGGGAATGCCTGAAATCCTTCCTGGAGACGCGCGCAGCACCCGCCGCGGAACCCGCGAACTACGCCGAATGGCTGGAGCAGGCCTTCGGCCCCGTCTTTGCCCGGACCTTTCCCGCCGCCTATACCCGCAAATACTGGACGGTCGAGCCCGCCCGCCTTTCCACCGGATGGGTGGGCAAGCGCGTGTTCCGCCCCTCGGTCGCGGACGTGACGGCGGGCGCGCGGGGGCCCTTGCCGCAATCCACCTATTACATCACGCGGGCGCGCTATCCGAAGCGGGGCGGCTACCAGTCCTTCGCGCAGGGCCTCGCCAAAGGGGCCAATCTTTTAACCGGGCAGGAGGTGGTGCGCGTGGAGTTGAAGGCGCGGCGCGCGCATGGCGCGGACGGCCGCCATTTTGATTACGAGCGCCTGATCTCCACTCTGCCGCTGCCGGAATTCATCGGCATCTGCGCGGATGTCCCCGCCGGGGTGAAAGAGGCGGCGGCGCGGCTTGACTGCTCGCGGCTTTTATTGGTGAGCGTCGAGCTTCCCCATCCCGCGCGGCGGCCGGAAAACTGGCTTTATGTCTATGACGAGGATTTCTATTCCACCCGCATCCATTTTACGGAAAAGCTCGCGCCCGGCAACGCGCCCGAAGGCCGCAGCGGCCTGCAGGCCGAGGTGTATTTCGGCCGGCACCGCCCCCGGCGCGAGCCGGTGGCCGCCATCGCCGCCAAGGTAGTGCGGGAACTCGCCGCCATGAAGCTGATCGACGGCGATGTGGACCTCGCCACGCTCAAGGTGGTCCCGCACGAGGTTCCATGGGGCAACGTCATTTTCGATCTGGACTGCGCGCCGGCGATGCAGGTGATCCTAAGCTGGCTGGAGGAGCACGGCTTGCAGCGCCAGGCCGATGACGGCCACCCGCTGACCGGCTGGAGCGGGCGCGGCCCGCAAAAAACCGGCCGGCTGGCCCTGGCCGGGCGCTACGGCGCCTGGAAATATTACTGGACCGACGACTGCGTGCTGAACGGCAAGGCGCTGGCGGAGGGGCTGGGTCCAGCCGGAAATTAATACCAACGGACTTATGAACGAACACATGCCCCCTCCCTTTGGCCCGCCTTCGCCAAAGCTACGGCGGGTCCTCGGAGAAAGCCCGTCCGCCGAAGCTCGCAGAGCGAAGGCGGAGAGGGGGTAAGGGGGAAGGATAATGGAGGGTCATAAAGGGTCGTAAGGGTCAACGGGGTCAATAAGAAAGACCCTCATGACCCTTCCGACCCTCTCGACCCTTTTCAATCCCTCCCCTAACCCCTCCCGGAGGGAGGGGAATATAAAGTCACCCTCTCCCTTCCGCCTTTCCGCGAATGTTCGTTAATCGCAGGTTCCGACGCCGGTATGGATATAGTTCCTCCAGACCCCCGCCGCCAGCTTCGTGCCGTCGCTGCTGCTGGCGATGCCAAACCAGTCCCGGCTGCCCGCGCCAGCCTGCTGCGTCCAGGTCGCGCCGGAGTCGCTGCTGGTGTAGATATAGCCGCCGTAGACCCCCGCCGCCAGATTGCTGCCGTCGCTGCTGCTGGCGATGCCAAACCAGCCCCGGCTGCCCGCGCCAGCCTGCTGCGTCCAGGTCGCGCCGGAGTCGCTGCTGGTGTAGATATAGCTGTTGTAGGCCACCGCCACCAGCTTCGTGCCGTCGCTGCTGCTGGCGATGGCGCGCCAGTCCCGATCACCCGCACCGGTGTATTCCGTCCAAGTCGCGCCGGAGTCACCGCTGGTGTAGATATAGCCGGAGCGAACCACCGCCGCCAGTTTCGTGCCATCGCTGCTGCTGGCGATGGCGCGCCAGTTCCGGCTGCCCGCGCCGGTGCGCGCTGTCCAGGTCGCGCCGCTGTCGCTACTGGTGTAGATATAGTCGTTCTGAGCAACTGCTGCCAGCCTGGCGCCGTCGCTGCTGTTGGCGATGCCGTACCAGTTCCGGTCGCCCGCTTCGGTGCGCGCCGTCCAGGTCGCGCCGGAGTCGCTGCTGGTGTAGATATAGCCGTCATAGACCCCCGCCGCCAGCCGGGTGCCGTCGCTGCTGCCGACAATGGTGCTCCAGTACCGGTAGCCCGCACCGGTGCGCTGCGTCCAGGTCGCGCCGGAGTCGCTGCTGGTGTAGATATGGCCGCCGTGGGGTGCCACCGCCAGCTTGGCGCCGTCGCTGCTGCTGGCGATGCCCCACCAATCCCGGCTGCCAGCGCCCGTGTGTTCCGTCCATGTGAAGTAGCATGTCCAATTGTCCTTGCACACCCACGCGCCGCCCAGGCGCATGATGGCTTGCCCGTCCGTGCAATCGGGCAGGGTCGTGCCCGCGCTTACGCTTGACCAGGCGCCGTCGCCGCGCAGATAGGTTGATAAATCCGCCGTGCCGCTGCCAAGCCGCACCGTCGGCACCGTGCCGCTGGAGATGTTGCCGGCGTTCAGCGCGGTGAGATTCGCGCCCGAAGATGCCGGCAGCGTGGCCGGAAACCGCGCATCGGGGATCGTGCCGCTGGCAAGGGCGCCCGCATCCAGATTGGTGAGGCTCGCGCCGGAGCCGCCGATCACGCCCGCCGCGGAAACCGTGACCAGCAGCGTGTCGGCGGAATCCCGGAACTCAAGCAAATTCCCCGTCTGGTCCGCCGCGCCCTTTATCACAAGGGGGGTGTCGGTCGCCGCTTGCGATGTCAGCATCAGCAGGTCGCCGGAGGTGGCATAGGTAACGGCCGCCGCCCCGCCGAGGCCCGTGCCAGTGTTGTACTGCACCTGCCCGCTGGAGCCGCCCGCACCACTGACCGGCGCGTTCTCCGTGCAGGCGATGACGGTTCCGTTGCTGGAGCACCATTTGCTGCTTTCCAGCGCGCCCACCTTGGGGTCCACCTCGGTGGCGTAGCCGGAAGCCGCCATGCTGATCCAGCTTGCGCCGTCGCAGAACTGCATGACGTTGTGATCCGCATTGTAGATCGCCTCCCCGTTCACGCCCGGCGGGTTCACGCAACCGGCCCGCAGCGCCGGGCTTGCCAGCAGCGCGGCGCAAAGAACGGCAAGAAAAGCAAGTCCGCGCGTCATGGCTTGCCCGGCGCGGAAAAGAGGGACGGGATAACGGGATAGGGCTTGGGCTTCGCAGCACCCTGCACCACGCGATGCCGGCAGCGCGACATGTCCACCGGCTCCGTCCCGATCACCCTGGGGCAGGGCGGCGCAGCGCGCCCATCCGCATTTGCCGAACGGAAGAAATCAGGCCCGGCCAGCGCGGCCGCGGCAACGACAGCCAGAGCCGCGATTCCCGCGACGACGCCCCTGACGGCGATGACCCGGCAAGCGCCCATGCCCAAACTCCCCCTGGTGACTGGGAGTTCGAAAATCACCAATCGATGATCGCAGAGGCCTTTGGCCGTGAGGCTTGGACATACGCCACTGCCTCCCAGCCCGACAGGCCAGAGGCAACGTTCGTATCGGCAACGCTAGTACCGCGATTGGAGAGGTTTCGAAGCCCCGGAAATGGCAAAGGCCATTTCTGCAAAAATACTGCGGGATTCATGAATGGAGGTCAACTCGTATTTCGCGGGGGTCGTGGGTCCGTTTGAGCAAATCACCTCCGTCCTTGCTGGAGCCTTGGCAGATGAATTTCCCCTCCCCTTGCCCGGCTTCGCCTTCGGCTACGCCGAGGTCCTTGCAAACAGGTCCTGCGCCGCTTTAGAGTAGCCGGGCCGCGGGAAAGCCTGTCTGGATAGTGTCGTTTTTCTCCTGGGGTTTAGGTTCAATGGACAATTACCAAGACGAACATTCCCGCGCCCGGCTTCGCCTGGCGGCTACGCCGAGGTCTTGGCGCACCCGTCGCGCCGAAGCTTGCGGAGGCGGAAAAGCGGGAATCCCATTTATTTTCTGGAACAAACTGGATTCCGGGTCGCGGTTGCTGCGCAACCTTGCCCGGAATGTTCATATGGTCTTTTCAATGATTTGAGTTTAATCGTCCATTGAACCTAGATTCTCATTCGTATGGTCCGGCCCGTCTCTCCCTTTCACTACGCCGATTTCCGTTATCTGATCGCCGGGCACGGGCTTGGCAAACTCGGCGTGCAGATGCTGGCGGTGGCGATTGGCTGGCAGATTTACGACCTGACCGGCAGCCCTTTTTCCATCGGCCTCGTGGGGCTGTGCCAGTTCCTGCCGTGCCTTCTCCTGGTGTTCCATGCCGGGCACCTGGCCGACCAGTTGGACCGGCGGCTGATCCTCGGCGTGGTGCGCGTGGTTGCAGGCCTCGCGGCGCTTACGCTGATGACCGTCACGCTGACGGGCCAAGTGTCCGCGATCATCATTTACGCGATGGCGTTCCTGCTGGGGCTGGTGCATTGCTTTGCCATGCCCGCCGGGCAGGCGCTGTTGCCGAACGTGGTTCCAACGAAGGTATTCAGCAGCGCCACCGCCTATAATTCGACCGCGTTCCAGATCGCCACCGTCACCGGTCCGGCCGCCGCGAGCGCGGCCTTTTTTCTCGGCACATGGGCGGTTTACGGGTTTGCTTTCCTCGCCCTGCTGGTCAGCGGCATGGCCGCCTTGCGGATCAAGACCCGCGTCACGCGCGGCCCGAAACGTCCGCTTACGCTTGAAAATCTTTCGGCCGGGCTGAAATTCATTCTGGCGCGGCCGGTCATGCTGGGGGCGATGACGCTTGACCTGTTCGCCGTGTTTTTCGGCGGGCTTGTCGCGCTGCTGCCCATCTACGCCCGCGACATTCTGGATGTCGGCCCGCAGGGACTCGGCCTGCTGCGCAGCGCGCCCGCGGTGGGCGCCGCCCTGATGGCGCTTTTTCTCGCGCGCTTCGCCATCAAGCGCCGGGCGGGAATGTGGCTTCTGGCGAGCGTGGTGGTTTTCGGCGCGGCGACCATCGTCTTCGGCCTCTCGACGCATGTGGCTCTTTCCGCCCTGATGCTGCTGGTGCTGGGCGGGGTGGACATGGTGAGCGTGTACGTGCGCTCGCACCTGATGCAGTTGAACACGCCGGATTCCATGCGCGGGCGCGTGGCCTCGGTGAACATGCTGTTCATCACCTCGTCCAACGAGCTGGGCGATTTCGAATCCGGCCTGATGGCGGGCTGGCTTGGGCCGGCCGTGGCGGTGGTTTTCGGCGGCGCGATGTCGATCCTCGTGGCGGGCTTCATCGCCTGGCGCGTGCCGTCACTGCGCAAGCTTTCCGCGCTCACGCCGCCGCCACCCGGCGGCCGGGTCACGCCGCCTTGACGCGGGACTTCCTCCTAGCCTTCCGCAAGAATTTTTTTCAGCATCAGCCAGTCGCGCCAGGCCAGACGCTTCAGGCTGCTCTGGCGCAGCAGATAGGCGGGATGGAACATGGGAATGCAAAGACAGGTCCGCGCCGCGCCGCTTTCCACATCGTGATAGGCATATTCCAGCCTTTTGCCGCGCATCTTTGTGATGCCGTCCTTGCTTTTCAAAAGCGTCTTGGCCGCCACGCCGCCAAGCGCGATCAGCACGCGAGGGCGCACCAGCGCGACATGCCGCTCGATAAAGGGCATGCAGGCGGCGATCTCCTGGTCGCTGGGGCTGCGGTTGCCGGGCGGACGCCAGGGCAGAATGTTGGTGATATAGAAATTCTCGCGCGTCAGGCCCGCGAAGCCCGCCATGCGGTCCAGCAATTTGCCGCTCACCCCCACAAAGGGCAGGCCCTGACGGTCTTCATCCTCGCCCGGCGCTTCGCCCACCATCATCACGGGTGAGGAAGGATTGCCGTCGGCAAAGACCAGATTCTTCGCCGTGCGTTTCAGCCCGCAGCCTTCAAAGGCCAGCAATTCAAGCCTTAATTCTTCCAGCGTGCGGGCCTTCGGCTGGATGGAAGACGGTTCCGCCAAGGCAAGGACGGGAGTGGCGGCGGCCGGCGCCGGTCTTTCCGGGGGCGCTTCAAGCGCGCGCGGCCAGCCCTGCGGCGCGTCGGCAATGGCTTCATCCGCGCCCATTTCGATCTGCCAGTTGAGGCAGCCGGCCAGCTCGTGCAGGGATCGATGCGAATCCGGATCGCGGCTCATAAACGATATTTAAAGGAAAAAGGGGTTTAACGGAAGCTGGGTAAACGGCCCATTTATTAAAATATTCATGCCCGCGAAAGCGGGCATCCCATTTGATTTTGAAAACAAATGGGACCCCCGCCTGCGCGAGGGTGATTGTTCCAGGTGGGTCCGCTCCCTCTAAGTGGTTTTACACCCCGTAATAGCTTTAAGCCCCGTAATAAAGGAGTCCTTCCATGAGCGGCAAGCCCTGGCATCGTGAAGACCGCGAGATCATGGAATATGACGTGCTGATCGTGGGCGCGGGTCCGGCGGGTCTGTCGGCGGCCATCCGCCTGAAGCAGCTTGCGGCGGAAAAGGGCAAGGAGCTTTCGGTCTGCCTGATCGAAAAAGGCGCGGAAGTGGGGGCGCATATTCTTTCGGGCGCCGCGATTGACCCCAGGGCGCTGTTCGAATTTCTGCCCAAGGCCATTGAGGAAGGCGCGCCGCTGAACACGCCCATCAAGAAGGACGGCATGTTCTTTTTGACAAGCAAGCTGGCTTTCCCCCTTCCCATTCCGCCGTCCTTGCACAATCACGGCAACTACATCGTCAGCCTTGGCGAGCTGTGCCGCTGGATGGCGCAAAAGGCCGAGGCTCTCGGCGTGGAAATCTATGCGGGATTCGCGGGCGCGGAACTGCTGCTCGGCCCCGATGGCGAAGTCCGCGGCGTGGCGACCGGCGATCAGGGCCTTGGCAAGGACGGCGAAAAAACCGCCAGTTTCGCCGCGGGCGTGGAGCTTGTGGCCAGGCAGACCCTTTTCGCCGAAGGCTGCCACGGCTCGCTCACCAAAAGGCTGTTCGCGCATTTTGACCTTCGCAAGGATTGCGACCCGCAGGCCTATGGCATCGGCATCAAGGAGCTTTGGGAAGTTCCCGAAGCCGGCCACAAGCCCGGCGCCATCACCCATACGCTCGGCTGGCCGCTGGATTTCAGCACCTATGGCGGGTCATTTATCTATCACTACGGCAAGAACCTCGTGGCCATCGGCTTCGTGGTGGGGCTGGACTACAAGAACCCCTGGATCTCGCCCTTCGAGGAATTCCAGCGCTTCAAGCAGCATCCCAAGATCCGCAAGCATCTGGAAGGCGGCAAGCGCATCGCCTACGGCGCGCGCGCCATCACCGAGGGCGGCATCCAGTCCTTGCCGAAACTGACCTTCCCCGGCGGGCTGCTGGCGGGCGATTGCGCGGGCTTTCTCAATCTTCCCAAGATCAAGGGCGTTCACACCGCCATGAAATCCGGCACGCTGGCGGCCGAATGCGTGTTCGGGCATCTGGCCGAGGGCAAGGACGGCGCGGAAGTGACCACCTTCCTTCCCGCCTTGAAAAAATCCTGGCTGTGGAAAGAGTTGTGGCGGGTGCGCAATGTGCGCCCGGCCTTCCATTGGGGCCTTCTGGCAGGCGTGGCGCATGCCGGGCTCGACGGCATGATCCTGCAAGGCCGCGTGCCGTGGACTTTCCGCAACCACCACGACCACACGCAACTGAAGCCCGCGGCAAAGTGCAAGAAGCCCGATTATCCGAAACCGGACGGCGTCATCAGCTTCGACCGGCTGTCCTCGGTCTATCTTTCCAACACCAGCCACGCGGAGGAGCAGCCCTGTCATCTGGTGCTGGAAAACGCGGAATTGGCCATTTCCGTCAACCACGCGCGCTACGCCTCGCCGGAGGTGCGCTACTGCCCGGCGGGGGTTTACGAGATCGTGGAAGACGAAAAGGGCCCGCACCTGCACATCAATTTCTCGAACTGCGTGCATTGCAAGACCTGCGACATCAAGGATCCCGAACAGAACATCGACTGGCGCACGCCCGAAGGCGGCGGCGGGCCGAATTACAGCACCATGTGACGGAGGCGCCCATGACGTTTGCGTTTGCCACTCCCGGCCCGGACCTTTCCAAATCCATGCAGGATTCATGGAAAGGCGCCGCGTCAAGCCTGACGGCCCTTCTGTGCGCCTGGCAGCGCGGCATGATCTTCTCCTTGCAGAATACCCTGACCCTTAGCCTGATCCCCCTCTCTTGCCTTTCGGAGAAAGAAATGAGCGACGATCTTCAGCCCCGCACCGTTTACTTCGATGAACTGAAAATTGGAATGAGCGAGACCATCCGCCGCGTCGTCAGCAAGGACGACATCCGGGCCTTCGCCGAACTGAGCCGCGACCGCAACCCCGTGCATCTGGACGAGGACTACGCCAAAAAGACCCCCTTCGGCGGCTGCATCGCGCACGGCATTTTCAGCGCCGCGCTGATTTCGGCGGTGATCGGCATGCGCCTGCCGGGCCCCGGCACCATCTACATGAAGCAGGACCTTCAGTTCCTGGCCCCCGTGAAGGTGGGCGACACGGTGGAGGTCACTGTTGCCGTCGCCCAGCTTGTGCCGGAGAAAGGCCGCGCCGTTTTGTCCTGTGTCTGCAAGGTGGGCGAGACCGAGGTGCTGAAAGGCGAGGCGCTGGTCAAGGCCCCCAAACGGCCCGCCTGATCCGCGCGTCCCCGCATGCGTTGCATTCATGCGGGGTCAGCCGAAGATCATCCGTGTTGGGCAGCCGTTCTCTTCGCAGAAGCGGGAACTTTTCTCTTATCTGGAATACGAGGTGCTTTTTCTTCTCTTTGTGAAGGAAGAGAGCGACACCGAGATGAAAATTCTTTTTTGGCAGCTTGAGCCTGTGTGGGGGTTCCATTTGAGGCAGCCTGATGCTTGGGCAGGACATTTGCCAATGTTCCGATCAACCTAAGCAGGGTTTGTTCCCTCGGGTTATCATGGTCTTTGCCAAATAGATCAAGGAACTTAATGATATCGGTTTTTCTCGCCTGTCCCTTTCTCACCCGTCCCCTCATTCCTTCGACGAAACCATTCCCGATCTTCTCCTCCAGTTTTTCATCATGCCATGCATCTTGGTGGGTCATGAGGTAGAGGTAGGCAGAGGGACGGTCTGATTTTGGCAGGCCCGTTATTTCCTTGAGGGCCCTGGTTAGGGTCTGTTTCTGGAACTCCGCGCGACACCCTGGCTGGTTGGCGGTATCAGAAAGGAATTTGATACGGTCAAAACCCCTGAGACCGTCCATTTCGTTGAAGTGTTCCCTTATAATCCTTTTTTTTAATCGGCTGTCTTTTGCATGCCAGACAGCAGTACAGCGGGCCTTGATACGATCTGATCTTCTGGATAGCCTACCCGCTTCCCTGGCTATGGCAGCCACGGCTGTTTGCTCCTGCACACTGCCAGAGACCGTGAAATAACCAGCAACATCGTTATAGGCTGCGATAGCATCCGGTAAAAATCTTGGTCGCCTTGAAAGCTGATCCGCGGCGTGCAAGAGCGGCTTTATCAAGCGTTCCATCTCTTCCAATTCTCCCTTATCCTCCGATTTTTTTATTTGTTTACGAAGGATTTTTGCTACATCATGAAGATCTGTGTAATCTTCAGCTTTTATTGCTCTTTTTGCCCTATCCAAAACATCCTCGGACTTTTTCCCTGAACTGGGCTTTTTCTTTGAGGCTGAACTGGGCATGACATGTCCTCCGCCGTTGAAACCTTCTGGCCTTGTAGCAAAAAAAGAATCCTGAAGCAGTCCAAAACCTATGGTTAACAGCCAAAAGATGGGGAAAACGGAATGTCCGCGTACGCTTCATGAGCAAGGTTTTCTCCCCTTCCCCCTCCCTTTGGGAGGGGGAAGGGGAGGGAACCCCTCACCAGCAAGAACTAAGGGTTTAGACGCGAAGCGGCTAAACCCAAGTTCTTGCATCCTCTCCCTCAAGGGGAGAGGAAGAATCTCCCCTCCCCTTGCCCGCCTTCGCTAAAGCTACGGCGAGGTCCTTGAAGAAAGCTCGTCCGCCGTAGCTCGCAGAGCGAAGGCGGAAGGGAGGGGATTAAGGGGTGGGGTTTTATGAAAGGGTCGTAAGGGTCAAAGACCCTTTTGACCCTTTCGCCCCCTATGCCCCCCAATGATCCCTCCCCCAACCCCTCCCGGAGGGAGGGGAGTTCGGCTCCTCTGCTTTCTACACGTACCTTCATTATTGGCCGTGCTTCGCGGCAATCACCGCCCGTTCGACGCCGCCAAGGTCCAGCCGCGTCTTGATGCGGCCGAATCCGGCTCCGGCCAGAATCTCCGCCACGGCCCGCGCCTGCCCGGCCCCGGATTCCAGTATCACACGCCCGCCTTCGGCCAGAAGGCCGGGGAGAACCGGCGCCAGCGCGCGGTAGGCCGCGAGCCCGTCCCTGCCGCCGTCCAGCGCCAGAATGGGATCGTAAAGCCGCACTTCGGGCTGCAAACGCTCCAGATCGCCGCTGGCGACATAGGGCGGGTTGCCGACAATCAGGTTGAACGGGCCGGCCACCTGTCCGGTCCAGTTGGCGCAGACGAATTCCGCGCGGCTGTCCAGAAACAGCTCGCGGGCGTTTTCCCTCGCCGCTTCCAGCGCGCGCGGGCTTTTGTCGGTGCCCACGCCCCTGGCCTCTGGATATTCCTGCAACAGCGACAGCAACAGGCAGCCCGACCCCGTGCCGGCATCAAGGATGCGCAAACAGGCAGAGCGGTCCGCACATTCCTCCAGCGCCGCCTCGATCAGGGTTTCGCTGTCGGGCCTTGGCTCCAGCACCGCCTCGTTCAGGCGGAACGCGGCGTTCCAGAATTCGCGGCGGCCGCGAAGGCGCGCCAGCGGCTCGCGCGCGGCGCGACGCGCCAGCCAGGCGCCGGTCTTTTCTTCCTCGCTTGCGGAAAGCGTCCGGCCGCCTTTTGCCATCAACGCGGCGCCATCAACGCCAAGGGCGGCACCCAAAAGCAGGCGCGCCTCGCGCATGGGCTGATCGATGCCCGCTTCCTGCAAGCGCCGGCCGGCGTGTTCGAGCATTTCGGCAAGGGTCATGCGGGCCGTGTCCGTCACGCGAGGGCCGCCAGTTTCGCCGCCTCGTCGGCGGTGGTGAGGGCGTCGATAAAGGCGTCAAGACCGGGACCTTCCAGCACCTCCCCGATGCTATAGGTGGTGAGGCCGACGCGATGGTCGGTGACCCGGCTCTGCGGGAAATTATAGGTGCGGATGCGCTCGGAGCGGTCGCCCGACCCCACCATGCTTTTGCGCATCCCGGCGCGGGAGGAGGCCTGCTTTTCGCGTTCGGCCTCGTAAACGCGGGCGCGGAGGATTTTCATGGCCTTGGCGCGGTTCTTGATCTGCGAGCGCTCGTCTTGCATTTTCACCACGATGCCGGTGGGGACATGCGTCATGCGCACGGCGCTTTCGGTCTTGTTCACATGCTGGCCGCCCGCGCCGCCCGCGCGCATGACCTCGACCTGCAAATCCTTTTCGTCGATCCGCACATCCACGTCCTCGGCTTCGGGCAGCACGGCGACGGTGGCCGCCGACGTATGGACGCGGCCCTGGCTTTCGGTCTCCGGCACGCGCTGCACGCGGTGCACGCCGGACTCGAATTTCAGCCGCGCGAACACGCCGCGTCCGCTGATGCTGGCCGCGGCCTCCTTCAGCCCGCCCCGGTCGCTTTCCGACAGGTCCAGCAGTTCGAACCGCCAGTTTTTCAGCGCCGCGTAGCGCCGGTACATCCCGAACAGCTCGCCCGCGAACAGTGCGGCTTCCTCGCCGCCCGTGCCCGCGCGCACTTCCAGGATGGCGCTGCGCGCGTCGGCGGCGTCTTTCGGGATCAGGGCAAGCTGAATGGCGCGCTCCAGCTCCGGCACGCGCCGGTCGAGGGCCTCAAGCTCGGCCGCGGCCAGGACCTTCATCTCCGGGTCGGCCAGAAGCAGGTGCAGGTCCGCGCGCTCCTTCAGGGCCTTTTGCCATTCGGCGATGGCGTCGGCCACCGGCGCGAGATCGGCATATTCCTTCGCGGCGCGCGCGAATTCTTCGGGCGGAAGGCTGCCCGTGGAAAGCAACGCCGAAAGATCGGCGTGTTTTCTGGCGACGGCCAAAAATTTTTCCTGAAGCGACATGCTGAACCGGAGCTATTCCGCCGCTTCCTTCGCGGCGCGGGTCTTTGCGTCCGCCGCCTCGATCTCGGCGGCTTTCTTTTCCACCAGGCCCACAAGGTGGTTGACGATATCCGCGTCCTTCAGGCGGTGGGCGGGCTGGCCCGCGAGATAAACTTGGTGCGCGCCCTTGCCGCCGCCCGTGAAGCCGATATCGGTATACATGGCCTCGCCGGGGCCGTTGACCACGCAGCCGATCACCGACACCGTCATCGGCGTGGTGATGTGGGACAGGCGCTCCTCCAGCACCTCCACCGTCTTGATGACGTTGAACTGCTGGCGGGCGCAGGAGGGGCAGGAAATCACCGTCACGCCCCGGCGGCGCAGGCCCAGGGCCTTCAGCATGTCGTAGGCGACGCGCACCTCCTCCTCCGGCTCGGCGGAGAGCGACACGCGGAGGGTGTCGCCCAGGCCGCTCCACAGCAGCAGGCCAAGCCCGATGGAGGATTTCACCGTGCCCATGCGCGTCCCGCCCGCCTCGGTGATGCCGATATGCAAGGGGTAATCGCAGGCCTCCGCCAGCGCCTGATAGGCGGCGATGGCCAGAAACACGTCGGACGCCTTGACGCTGATATTGGTGTTGGTGAAGCCAAGGTCTTCAAGAATGCGCAGGTGATCCAGCGCGCTCTCCACCATCGCTTCGGGGCAGGGCTCGCCGTATTTCTCAAGCAGGTCCGGCTCCAGCGATCCGGCATTCACGCCGATGCGGATGGCGCAGCCGTGACCGGTGGCGGCCTTCACCACCTCTTTCACGCGCGCGGCCTCGCCGATATTGCCGGGATTGATGCGCAACTCGGCCGCGCCCGCGTCCGCCGCTTCCAGCGCGCGCCTGTAGTGGAAATGAATGTCGGCCGAGACGGGCCCCCTGGCGCGGCGGACAATGTCTTTCAGCGCCGTGGTGGACGCCGCGTCGGGACAGGAGACGCGCATGATGTCCGCGCCCGCATCGAAACAGCGGTTGACCTGCGCCACCGTGCTTTCCACATCGGAGGTCAGCGTGTTGGTCATGGACTGCACCGCGACCGGCGCGTCGCCGCCCACCGGCACGGGGCCGATCATGATCTTGCGGCAGGCGCGCCGGGCGATCTGTCGCCAGGGGCGCACATGATGAAGTTCGGACTCGCGGGTCATGGGCTTTTTTCGCACCCGCCCCGGTCAAGGCAGGCGATTTTTTCAGTTATACCAACGAACTTGTGAACGGACACACGCCAGTTGAGGTAACCCGTCATGCCCGCGACGGCGGGCATCCACGCTGAAAAACCACCAAAACAAAAGTTTTAAAGCGTGGACCCCCGCCGTCGCGGGGGTGACGGTCCATGCTTTCGGGATGAGTCATTTCATAAGACCGCTGGTGTTATATATCTTCAGAGTGCAGAAAACAAAAACTATCCGCCTCAACCCAGCAATTTACGGGATTTTTGGCCGCAAAAGGCAGGAAAAGGCCCTATTCGCCCATCGCCTGCAAAAGCTGGGCGGGGGCGAGGGGAATGTTGTGCATGGGTTCGCCCGCCTCGCCGAGGGGCGGCAGGGCGCGCCCGTCCACCTGGACGCGCAGCGCCCCGGCGTCGCTGGTGGCGAGCGAGTAATGGCGGTTGTCGGGAACATAGAACGCCTCGCCGCGATGGATCACGCGCTCGGCCAGAACGCGCCCCAGCCGGTCGACGATCCGCACCTCGGTATCCTCGGCGGCGCGAAGCTTGATACGCGACGGCGGAGGAATTTTCGCGCGCGGCCGGGGCAGGGGCATGTCCTGCGATGACGCCGCTTGCGAAAGGCCATGGCGCTCGCGGGCTTCTTCACGGGCGGATACGGCCGCCGCCGGTCCGGCGGGCGGCGCTTCGGCCGGGTGCGTTTCATAAGGCCTTTCGCCGGCCGCGGAAGGACCCTCCGTTTCCGCATCCATGGACGGCGCAACCGGTCCTTCTTCCGCCATGGCCCGCATCGATTCATCGGCCACCGGCGGTGACGCCGCCTCGACGGGCGCCTTCGGGCGGTCGATTATGTCGCTTGATGCCGAAGCGGAAACCGCAACCGGCGCCGGCGCGGGGGCGGAAGCCGGCGCCACGGTCGCAACCGGCGCGTTTTCCGGCGCGGACGCCGTCATGTCCGGCGGCGGAGGCGGCAAGGGCGCTTCTTCCGCGGCCGGGCGAAAATACCCGTAACTCATGGCATAAACCGCAACCGCCAGGACCACGCAGGCCGTGATAAGCGAACTGCCAGGCAAGTGGCGCGGCGCGGAATCCGCGGCGGCCAACGCCGCCGGCGGCGGCGCAAGACGCGGCGGCGCGCCGCCCATCTCGGAGCGGCAAAGCGACGCCAGGGCATTGTCGTCCAGGCGAAGGCTTTTGGCGTAAACGCGCGCCCAGCCCAGCGCGTGCGTGCGCGACGGGAGATCGTTATAGCGCCCCTCCTCCATCGCGCGGAGATGCACAAGCTTGACCTTTATCTCTTCCGAGATTTCTTCGAGGCTGATTCCAAGCTGCTCGCGGCGCTCGCGCAGGATTTCATGGGCGCGCTTCGTTTTCGGCAAGGCGGGCGCGGACGCCGCCGGCGCGGCGGCCGCGGCTTTTCCTTCAGGGGCCTGCGGCACGGGCGCGGATTCCGGAGCGCCGCCGGAGAGAGAGGCCACGGCTTCCTGTTGCAGTTCCAGCGAAAGCTGCTGGGCCGGCAGGGGAATCGCCGCGCCGGTTTGCGGCGCATTCCGGGAAGAAGGGCCGGATTGAACGCGGCCGGCCAGCTCGCGCAGGCCGTTCAGCGCCCCGGCGGCTTCCACCAGGGGGCCGCGCGGGCCCGTCTCCGGGGCATGAGCCGTGTCATCGGAATATGGATTCGGAACCTGACCGGTCATGCCTGCCCAAATTCGAAAAAAATGAGACGCGCGCGCGGAACGTATTATGGAAAAAGTCGCGCCGCGTCGCCAAGCAAAATCTTTCGCCGCAAATTCCTGTTTTTGAACTGAATCGGAACAGCTACTCTTCACCGCCGCGGCGCTTCAGGACTTTTTCGGCCTGATCCACCAGCCGGGACAGGATGGCGGCGGCGGGTTCCTCATCCGCCACCATGCCCACGCTCTGCCCGGCCATGAGCGAGCCTTCCTCCACATCACCGTCCATCACGGCGCGCCGGAGCGCCCCCGCCCAGAAATGCTCGATCTCAAGCTGGGCGGCTTTTTGCGCAAGACCGCCGGCCTCGAACCGGGTGACGACCGCGCGCTGCTTTTCGGTAAAGCGGCGCGTGCCGCCATTTTGCAGGGCGCGCACGGGAATAACCGGAAACCGCGCGTCAAGCTGCGCCGAAGGCTGGGCGTCCCGCGCCGAAGCCCGGATAAAGGCTTTCTTGAAAGCCGGATGAGCGATGGACTCTGTTGCGCAAACGAAACATGTTCCAAGCTGGGCCCCGGCGGCCCCCATTTCCAGCATGGCGAGGATGCCCTCGCCCCGGCCGATGCCGCCCGCGGCGAAAACCGGCACCTCGGTGATATGCGGCAGAATTTCCTGCGCCAGGACGAAGGTGCTGACCGGGCCGATATGCCCGCCCGCCTCGGCCCCCTCAATGACAAGGGAGTCGATTCCCGATTTGACCAGCTTGCGGGCGATGACAAGGGCTGGGGCAAAACCCATCACCTTCACCCCGCCCGATTTGAGTTTCGCAATGATGGCGGCCGGCGGCAGGCCTCCGGCCAGGACGACATGCGGAACCTTTTCATCCATGCAAACCTGCGCCAAAGCCTCAAGCTCCGGATGCATGACGATCAGGTTGACGCCGAAGGGCTTCGGGGTCAGCGCCTGGGTGGCCCTGATTTCCTCGCGCAGCCTGTCCGGCGTCATCGCCCCGCAGGCCAGTACGCCGAACGCGCCCGCGTTCGAGAGCGCCGCCACCAGATTCCGCTCGGAAATCCAGGTCATCGCCCCGCCCATGATGGCCAGTTCGCAGCCCAGGTAATCGCGGCCGCGCCGCATAAGCGATGTGAGGGTATAAGGCCGGGGCATGCGTTACCACGCCAGCTTGCGGCCGCGGTAGTCCCTGTAGGCCGCCGTGTCTTTCAGCGAAAAATCGGCGATCACCTGCCGCATGCCGGTGACGCTGTCGCGCGCGTCGACGGGCGCGGCCGGTCCCCCCATGTCGGTCCGCACCCAGCCGGGATGCAACAGAAGCACCGCGATGCCCATCGGACGCAACTCATGCGCAAGGCAGATGCCCGCCATGTTCAGCGCGGCCTTGCTGCTTTGATAGCAGGTGACCGTCATCCCGGCGCTTTTCATGCCCGGCAGCGAGGCGACCTCGCTGGAGATCATGACCACCTTCGCCGGACCCGCCTTTTGCAGGTTCGGCGCGAAAGCCTGGGTCATTTTATAGGGGGCGATGGTGTTGGTCTCGAACGCCTTGCGCCACAGATCGTAATTCATCGAGGCCAGGTTTTGCCCGCGCCCTTCGAAATTGTCCTTGGGTCCATAGATTCCGGCGTTGTTGATCAGCACGTCCAGCGGCACATCCTTCAGCGCCGCCGCAAGGTCCCCGATGGCGGCCGGATCGGTCACGTCCAGCCGGTGCCGGTGAAGCGATTTATGGCTTCTGGCCAGACCGGCAAGCTCGCCCGCATCGGGATCGCGGGCGCAGGCGTGAACCTGCCAGTCCGCCATCAGATACTGGCGGGTGAATTCAAGGCCAAGGCCGCGCGAAGCGCCGGTAACAAGGAGGGTCGGCATGATACAAAGTGGGGTTTGGGGTATTCGGGCATTGGGGTGTTCGGGTGAAGGCTAAGGCCGCAACGCATGCCGAAGCTTGTTGAGCATCCGCAAGACACTTTCGACCACCTTGAAAATAGCTTCGGACGATTCTTTTTTCAAATAGCCGGTATCGCCTGGAATAAATCCAAAGAGTATTCTCCAACTGCCGAGGAAAAAGCTTACAATCATGTCCTCCACCGCGTTCACATTGAGTACGCCATCGCAAAATTCAAATCTCTCAAAATGCTGAACAGGCACTTTTGCTACCCTAAGTCAACCTACGCCATAAAGCTTGCCACCATTACGGGCATCGTCAACCTCGCCACAGGGTTCTGAATGGCTTCTTCTGCCCTACTGCTTCCTTCATCTAAAAATACGCCTGTTTCTGCATAGGATTTAATGAAAATAACTTATCGATAAAAAAATTAATAATTTATGATATTATGCTTGACATAATTTATCAAATTATTTACTGAATCCAAAAACTAAGCTTTGAGGGAAAAAAAGTGGCAAACAAGAGTTATGCTTCTGATGTCCGCGATAAACGGAAAAAGTTCATAGAACTAGCAGAACGACGCACAATCAACGCCATCAAAGCCATTCGTGTTATAGGTAAGCTTGGCAACAAATCTCACTACGAATACGATGATGCTGACGTGAAAAAAATTACGACGACTCTTTCAAAAGAAATAGAGACATTGCGAATTCGCATGGTCGAAAGGAACTCAAAAGACTCCATTGATTTCAAACTCTCTACACACGGCCATGAACGCTCCTGACCCACAAAAGCTGTTTGAAGAACTGCTTGCTTGCGAAAAAGAAACAGCAGTTGTGGGTAAATTAGAGGAGTGCGGATATTGGAAAAATCCGGATGTGTGGCGCGATCTAGGAGACGAGCCAGAAAATTATTCAACAGCAGGCAATCAACAGAGCCGTGCTGAGCAAGCATTAATAGAAAAGCTGGTAAACGCTATTGATACAAAACTCATTGCCGCTGCTCGTATTGCTGGCGTATGTCCTGATGGGCCTGATGCGCCAGACTCCTTGTTTGAAGCCAGAAACAGGTTTTTCGAAAGGGAACTGGAAAATCCTGAGGAACTATCTAAATCCATTACCGTGGCAGCAACGGGTGAGCGCAAAAGGCCGTCTATAACCATTGTTGACGATGGTGAGGGTCAAAGCCCTTCGCGTATGCCTCATACAATATTATCACTCCTTAAAGGCAACAAAAAGCGTATTCCATTTGTGCAAGGCAAATTCAATATGGGTGGCACAGGTGTTCTTGAATTTTGTGGTGTTGAGCACAACGTCCAGCTCATTTTAAGCCGTCAGAATCCAGCACTACAGCCCAATATTCCAAAAGATCATCCTGAAAGGTTATGGAGTTTCACAATTATTCGCCGGGAAGATCCTTCCCCCGGATCTCCGAAAGGTAGCCACTTCACTTTTCTTGCGCCTGGACCTCAGGGAAAAGATGGAAAGAAATCCTTGCTAACTTTTGATGCGCCTGAACTCTCTATATTCCCAGTAAGAAACCAGCCTTATGCTAGAAACACGAAATGGGGAACGCTATTCAAACTTTATGAATACGGAATGCGAGCCGGAACCAACATGATGTTAGAAGGCGGGTTAATGGGACGAGTCCGCCTCTTATTGCCTGATCCTGCTTTACCTATACGGTTCCACGAATGCCGTAATTACAAGGGGCATGAAGGTAGCTATGACACGACTATGATTGGTTTAATCAATACTCTTGACGAGGATAGAAAAAGTGCGAAACGCAAGAATGTTGAGTGGTTTGATAAATTTGTAATTGACGTCGCCGGCGAGAAATTCACCGGCTACATTTACTTATTCAGAAAACAAGCGAAAGAAGACAGTAGAAATCCTATCGAGGGTTACCGGAAGGATGAAGGGGTCGTTTTTGTCTACAATGGCCAGACTCACGCATATTTTTCGAAAGATTTTTTCCGCAGAAATGCGGTTAAGCAAGATTACCTGTGGAATTCGCTATTGGTGTTTATAGATTGCAGCAAGATATCTATCCGCGGGCATGAAAAACTTTTCATGCCCAGCCGTGATCGCCTCCGCGACGGAGACCTTAAGAGAAACCTTGAAAAAGAAATTGAAGACAAACTCAAAACTCATAAGGAGTTAGAAAAAATAGCCAACGAACGCCGTAAGCAAGAACTGGCCGACCAGCCAGAAGCTTCCGAGACTATGGAAAAATTCGTCGAAGAGATGTTGAAAAACCATCCGCTGCTTGAAAAAATTTTGGAGCTTGGATCTAGAATTAAAAATCCCTTTAAACCCCATTCGGTGGAAGCCCAAGAAAAAGAGTGGACTGGTCTAAGATTTCCTACAAAGTTCCGGTTTAAGAATCATGCCTACGGTGACGAGTTATCGCGGGGCGCTCCTCTAAACTCTCATGTGCGAATTGCATTTGAGACTGATGCAGAAGACGAATACTTTAGGAGAGATGAGCAACCAGGCGAATTTGATTTGTACGAAATAGTGGACGGTCAACGGAAGCGTGCGAAAAACTGGAAGACTCCCAGCCTATACCGTGGCAACGCCAGCTTGTCTATCGTTCTTCCCGAAAACGCTGAGATTGGAAAACGCCTGAGCTTTGAGGCTCATACGACTGATCCAAGCCGCGTAGACCCCTTCATAAACCGGTTTACCCTTGAGGTGAAAGCCGCGCGGCCGTCTTTAACACAAAATGAACCGCGTAATCCTAGACTCCCTGGTACGGAACCAGGTGAAGACGCACAAAATGACACAAAATTGAATATTCCCAATCCCATAGAGATATTTGAAAAAGACTGGGGCAGCCAAGACCCTCCTTTTGACAAATTTACTGTCATGACAATTAAACGACCGCCGGGAGTCACCGAAGGATCGGTTTTTGATTATCGCATAAACATGGACAATATTTATGTGCAAACGGCAATCAAGGGTCATCATAAAAGAGCGGGGTTGCTCCGCAACAGGTATAAATTCGGCATGACCATGCTTTCCCTAGCGCTTATCCGTCACGATATCGAACTCAGAAAACAAACACTCGAAGAGGCCGAGGAAGAGGGGAACGGCAGGATAAAGCAAGATATCAGGGAAACTGTTGCGGAAGTTACTAAAGCAATAGCCCCATTCTTTCTTCCCTTGGTAGATAGTTTGGCGGAATTGCCGGAAGATATGGAGAGTCTCTCCGCTTCGGCAGGAGAAGCGGCTTAACTAGGTTTTTTTATGAAAAAGAACGACCTCTTGACTTCCATGTGTCACGCCTTTCTGATCGGCGTACCATTTTCTATTGGGAACGCTACGCCATAAACGCCCATCGGCTTTTCCTGCCAATGTCGGCAGTTTGTACTCAATAAGCCCCGCATTTTTGCAGGTTGCGAGATATTTCTCAAGTTGCCAGTCGGGCCGCGAGAATGCCACAACCTGCACAATCCACGTTTCTTCATTGCACACGGATGTAATTGAAGATAATGACTGCATTAGATTGTGAAAATAGGTTGAAAGTTCTTTTTCGCCGCGTCGACCCAAAATGTAATACGCTTCTCCAGAGCCGTCGAACTTGTCAGCAATCCAGAAAGGTGTAGCCGTTTCTTTTCCGCCATTGATCTGCCAACGGTGATAAAGGATATGAACGCCAGGGTACGGAGGAGAAGTGAGCACTAATTTAGGTGTCTTAAAATTTTTAAGCATCGATTCTCCCTCAATACCAATTGCCGAACGGTTAAGCGCAATGACCTTGGGACATATGTTCCCCTTATGAGCTTTTACTTTTTTATGAAATTCACGGGCGCCTTCAAGCATTTCTGTGATGTGGGCATGAAGTATCGTTCTGAATTCGGCTATACCGGGCAGTGTTCTTCTTCCATCTAACGCCCATTGCGCGGTTCTTAGAACCGTACATCGTGCAAACGCAGCACAATTCTTTGTATACGGACGAATGTAAGATGCGCTACGCAAGGTCTGCTCAATGGCCTTACGGATGCGCCATGTATCGGGTTTATTCAGGTGTCTATAATAACCTTTTTCTATGTAATCCTCGAATCCTTTTACTTCTTCGTCCATTCTTATTTTTTCGTGAAGGCGATCTCTCCATCTCTCTAGGCTTGCAATTTCCTTTTTACTTAACACAGTTGTTTTGACTTGAGTAATGAAGGCCGCTAATTCGCTGATATCAGTGCCCATGGCATGACGGCCCCCGGCTAAGGCTTCTACTAATGTTGTGCCCCCCCCCATAAATGGGTCAAAAACGCTATCTCCAGGGTCAGTAAACAATTCGATTACTGATTTGACAAACTCTGGAGAAAATCTGGCAGGGTAACGATAAAATTTGTGTGTTAATCCTTTTATAGATGCTTTATCTCTTGCGGCCGCAACTAATTTCTCTGCACTCCTGTTGCAAAGAACTCCTCTATCCCCCCCTTGGGGATTCTTTATCCCTTTTTTCATTGGCATCAGAAATGCTTGCGAAAGAGATGGCCGGTAGCTCAACAATGCTAATTACAGAAGCAGTCATTAACAAATGGTTTTCCTAAGTATTTAGCCAACATGGATATTTATACAGATGATATTAGGCTCTGTACTCAATAACTTTACATGAAGAGAGAGATGTGATTCAAGATTCACGGAGGTGGATCATGAACACAAGGTTTGATTTGGACGATAAAGAATGGGCGTTGATAGAACCGTTGTTGCCCAAG
>JANQEX010000054.1 GCA_028278105.1 Alphaproteobacteria bacterium
GTGCGCCAAGACCCCGGCGTAGCCGAAGGCGAAGCCGGGCGCCGGAATGAGCAGTTATCTGTTTGGTTTGATTCATTTCTAATTGAGTTCAGACCCTAGCATCGGCCTGCCGGGACAAAATAGCCCCGTTTTATTTGAACGGGAAATGTCCTAGAAAAAACCCTCGCGGACCCCGTGATTCCCATTACGCTCTGGAAAGGATGCGCCATCATGAGCCGGCCGGAAAACATCGTCATGATCGGGGCCACGTCGGGCATCGCCCTGGCCTGCGCCCGCCTGTGGGCGGCGGAAGGGAAGGTTGCCTTCACCCTTGTGGGCCGCGACGCCCAAAAGCTGGACGACGTGGCGAAGGATCTGCGCGTGCGCGGGGCGGCGGCGAAAACGCGGGTCGTCGATTTCCACGATCCGCGCGCCATCGCGGCGCTCGCGGAAGAGACGGGGAAGGACGGCGCGCCGGATATCGTCCTGATCGCCCATGGCCTGTTCTCCGACCAGAAGAAATGCCAGCAGGACCTGGCGGCGGCGCGGACGGCGATGGAGATCAACGCCATTTCGCCCGCGCTTTTTGCCGAAGCCTTCGCCGGCGTGATGGAAAAGGCGGGGCGCGGCCGGCTGGCCCTGATCGGGTCGGTCGCGGGCGACCGCGGCCGCCGTTCGCATTATGTCTATGGCGCGTCGAAAGGCTTTGTCGAGCGTTACATGCAGGGCCTGCGTCACCGGCTGTGGAACACGGGCGTGTCGGTCACCCTCATCAAGCCCGGCCCCACCGACACGCCGATGACCGCGCAACTCAAGCAAAAAGGCGCCGCCCTTGCGCCGGTGGAAGACGTGGCCGCCGCCTGCGTGAAGGGCATCGCGCGGGGGCGCGCCGTGGTCTATGCCCCGGCCAGATGGCGGCCGGTCATGCTGGTCATCCGCAACCTGCCGGAATTCGTTTTTAACCGGATGAACATATGACGCCCGGCGGCAAAATCATTCTTCCCGGCGGCGCGGGCCTTGTGGGCCAGAATCTCGCCGCGCGGCTTGACGCACAAGGTGGATGTAACATCGTGGTGCTGGACAAGCACCGCGCCAATCTGGAGATTCTGCGCCGCACCCAGCCGCGGATTACGGCCGAATACGCCGATCTTGCCGAGCCCGGCGGCTGGCAAAGGCATTTCGCGGGCGCGTCCGGCGTGGTGATGCTTCAGGCCCAGATCGGCGGGCATGACTGGCGGGATTTCGCGCGCAACAACCTCGCCGCCACCCGCCATGTTCTGGACGCGATGACGGCGCAGGCGGTCCCGCCCTATCTGGTGCATGTCAGCAGCTCGGCCGTGAATTCGGCGGCCAGGGATTTTTACGCCGATTCCAAGCGCGCGCAGGAGGACATGGTGGCGCAGAGCGGACTCCGTTGCGCCATTCTGCGCCCCACGCTGATGTTCGGCTGGTTCGACCGCAAGCATCTGGGTTGGCTCGCGCGCTTCATGCGGAGCGTTCCGGTCTTTCCCGTTCCGGGCAATGGGCGCTATCCGCGCCAGCCGCTTTACGCCGGCGATTTCTGCGCGATCATCCGGCGCTGCCTCGAAAGACGGCAGACGGGCGCGTATAATATTTCCGGGCCGGAGAAGATCGATTACATCGACATGATCCGCGAAATCAGGCACGCCACGAAAGCCCGCGCCGCCATCGTGAAAATTCCCTACGGGCTGTTTCACGGCCTGCTGGCGCTGTGGGGGCTGTTCGACAGGAACCCGCCTTTCACCACCCGGCAGCTTGCCGCCCTCGTGGCCCGCGACGAGTTCGAGGTCATCGACTGGCCCGGCATTTTCGGCGTTCCCGCCACGCCCTTCGCCAGGGCCATTCATGAAACCTTCAACGACCCGGTCCATGGCAAGGTGGTTCTGGAGTTTTAGGCATTCGTTGCCGCCTGGGGCGAAATAGTCCGCGAACATTCCGGGCAAGCGCCCGAAGGGCGCGCCGACCCGGAATCTCATTTGTTTATTGTTCAAATAATAAATGGGATTTCCGCTTCCCTGCTTCGCCTTCGGCTACGCAGGGCGCACTTGCAAAAAGGCCCGGCGTCACTTTAGCGTAGCCGGACTGCGGGAATGTTCGTGTTGGTAATTGTCCATTGAACCTAATTCATTTCCAATTGAGTTCAGACCCGAATGAAACAGCAAATCGCCGTTCTCGGCGCGGGGCCGATGGGGCTGGCCGCCGCCTATCAACTGGCTTGCGACGGGCACCGGCCGGTTCTGTTCGAGGCCGATGACCGCGTCGGCGGCATGGCGGCGGCGTTTGATTTTTCGGGTCTCTGGATCGAGCGCTATTACCATTTCCACTGCCTGTCCGACCGCGATTTTCTTGATCTGCTGGCCGAGCTTGGCCTGGCGGAAAAGATGCGCTGGGTGGAAACGAAAATGGGCTATTGGCACCGGGGCAAGGTGCAGTCCTGGGGCGACCCGCTGGCCCTGCTGCGTTTCGAGGGTTTGGGCTTGATCGCCAAATTCCGCTACGGGCTTCATGCCCTTGCCTGCACCCGGCGCACGGACTGGCGGAAACTGGACGGCCTGGAAGCCACGCGCTGGATCAGGGACTGGGTGGGCGCGGAGGCCTTCGAGATTCTGTGGCGCAAGCTGTTCGACTACAAATTCTACGATTACGCCGAAACCCTGTCGGCGGCCTGGATCTGGAGCCGCATCCGCCGCATCGGCCTCTCGCGCGCGGGCCTGTTCCGGGAAAGGCTGGGCTATCTGGAGGGCGGATCGGAAACCCTGTTGCAGGCGCTGAAGGCGGAGATTGAAAGGAAAGGCGGCGTCGTGCGCCTGAAAACTCCCGCCACGCAGGTTCGCGTGGAGGGCGGCGCGGTCAAGGGCGTGGAGGCGGGCGGCGCGTTTCACCCGTTCGGCAAGGTCATCAGCACCGTGCCCCTGCCCTATGTGGCGCAACTGATGCCCGGCCTGCCGGAAGACATTCTGGCCAAATTCCGCGCCGTAAGGAATATCGCCGTGGTGTGCGTGATCGCCAAGCTGAAAAAACGGGTGACCGGAAATTTCTGGCTCAACACCAACGATCCCGACATGGATATTCCGGGCCTTGTCGAATACAGCAACCTGCGGCCCCTGCCGCGGGCGGTGGTCTACGCGCCCTTCTACATGCCGGGCGCGCATCCCAAATTCGCCGAGCCGGACGCGGCGTTCACGGACAAGGTCCGCCGCTACCTGAAGAAGATCAATCCCGCGCTGGCCGACGATGATTTCATCGATATCCGCGCCAGCCGCTACCGTTTCGCCCAGCCGGTCTGCGGGCCGAATTTCCTGGAAACCCTTCCGCCGTTCGCGCTTCCGGTGAAAGGGCTGTGGGTGGCGGATACCTCCTATTACTACCCGGAAGACCGGGGCATTTCCGAAAGCACGGCCTTCGGCCGCAAGATGGCCCGGCGCGCGGCGGCGGCATAAACAGCGCGCCGCGCCCTTTTATCGGCTTTTTCCCCAAATAGCGGTTGACCGTGCGAAGGCGCTTGGTTAATTCTATGGCAAATCAATGCGCTAGGATCTGGACTCATAAATAACATGGGTTTTGCGGAGGCGAAAAAAGGAACCGGCCATGAAAAAAGCGCCGTTCGTAGCGGGGTCTACGGACAAGCCTTTTGAAGACGCCGGGCCTTTCTTTTCGCCCCGCCCGCAGGGTTTGCAAAGGTTATCGATCTGGGGCGTCAACGT
>JANQEX010000096.1 GCA_028278105.1 Alphaproteobacteria bacterium
CGGCTACGCTAAAGCTACGCCGGGCGAGCTTGCTCAAAAGCCCTGCGAAGCCGCAGGCGAAGCAGGGAGGCGGGAGTCCCATTTTTTTATAACAGAACCAAATGGGATGCCCGCCGGAGCCTGTCCCCGCGCAGGCGGGGGCGGGCATGATTGATTTATTGATGTTTCCTTCCAACCGTGATTGTCCATTGAACCTAGTTTGGCAGTTCCACTTCTAGATCCTAGCCCCTAGATCCTAGCCCCTTATTTACCGGTTTAACAACAAGAGAAAGGAAACAGCCATGGCGCTTAAAATTCGTCTCTCACGCGGCGGCGCGCGAAACCGTCCGTTCTTTTCCATCGTGGTGGCCGACGGGCGCAGTCCGCGCGACGGCCGCTTCATCGAGAAGATCGGGACTTACAACCCGTTCCTGCCGCAGGACAATCCGCGGCGCGTCACGCTGGACGTGGAACGCGCCCGGCACTGGATATCGAAAGGCGCGCAGCCCTCCGGGCGCGTGCAGCTTTTCCTTTACAGGCTGGGCGCGGGGCCCCGGCCGGAGATCCGGGAGACGCCCCGGAAATCCGCGCCCAAGGCCAAGGCGCAGGAACGCCTGAAGGCCGCCGCCGAAGCCGCCGCGCCGCCGGCAGGGAAGGCGGAAGAGAAAACCGCGGACGCGCCCGCGCCGGAAGCCGCGCAGGCATGAGCGAAAAATCTTCTCCGTCCCCGGCGGAAAAGCGCCTTTGCGTCGGCGAGATCGGCGCGCCGCATGGCGTGCGGGGCGCGGTGAAGCTGAAAAGCTTCACCGAAAGCCCGGCCGCGCTTTTCGCCTATGCCCCGCTGTTCGACGGGGATGGCAGGGAGGTCCGGCTCAAGCGCGCGCATGCGGGCGGCGGCACCCTGATTGCCGCCGTGGCCGGCGTGACATCGCGCGCCGCGGCGGAGAAGCTGAAAGGCGCGAAACTGTATTGTTCGCGCGCGGCGTTGCCGCCGCCCGGCAAAAACCGCTACTACGCCGGAGATTTGAAGGGCCTTGCGGCCATCGATGAAAAGGGGCGGGACGCCGGCCGGGTGACCGGGCTTTATAATTTCGGCGCGGGCGATATTCTGGCGGTTGAGAATGACGAAGGCCGCGAATGGCTTTTGCCTTTCAGGCAACCTTTCGCCGGAAAGCCCGATTTGAAAACCGGCAGGATCGGCGTGGAGATTCCGCCGGATTTTCCGTTCAGCGAAAAGAAGAAGCCCGGCGCGAAAAAACCGCGCCGGAAGAAAGTTTTAAGGGGGGTATAATGGTGAAAGATCAAAGGGCATATCTGCCCACAAGAGAGATCATTCTTTCAGAGTTTACCCGCACGATCAGGAATCACCTGTTTTTTCCGTATGATTTCGGGACAACTCAAAAAAAAGCATTCCGGGTTTTCAAAATCGGGCAGCAGTTATTCAAGGTCACGGTTACGGAATTGCCCCCTGCAAAAACGGGGATCGAAAGCCATCGTCTTTGCATCGCGCGCGCCGCGAGCCGCATTAATGCTCGTGTTCTGGATATAACTTTTGAAGAAGGCGCCGCCGGACAGCCGGATATGAGTCATATTCCTTCGAGACGAAAAGGGCCGGTCAAGGCATACAAGCAACGCCGGTTCCGGCAGGTTGCCGGAGAAATGGCGCGGGAACTGTCTGCCGGCAAAAAGAGCGTCACGAAACGATTCAAGGTGGACCCGGAGCAGTTTAAGGCAAAATTGTCGGTTGTTCCAGAAAGCGCGGCCAAGGGCCGCGCAACCCGCAGGCTGCGCGTCACACGGGAAACGCGCGGATATCGTTACATCCCTGTTTTCGAATTGATGGTCGAGGGGGAGAATTTTAATGCCTTCAGAACCGGAAAGGTGTTGAAAGGGCCTCATGCCAGGGAGGAGATGCGCCTCCATGATTTCATACAGGAACAAAAGAACGAATACATGTTCTTTCATCCTCGCAAAAAAACCGGCACGGAGAAGCGGGTCAAAACCGCCTGTCCCTGCGGCGTAAACTGATGTCGCGCCTTCATGACCGCGTCCTTCCACGCCCATGTCCTGACCCTGTTCCCGGAGATGTTTCCGGGGCCTTTGGGATGCTCGCTGGCGGGCAAGGTCTTGCAGGCGGGATTGTGGAAACTGGAAGTGGCGAATATCCGCGATTTCGCGCGGGACAGGCGCCAGAGCGTGGACGACACTCCCTATGGCGGCGGCGCGGGCATGGTCCTGCGGCCCGGCGTGGCCGACGCCGCGCTGAAAGCCGCGCCGCCGGGCCTTCGCAAAATCTGCCTGTCGCCGCGTGGCAGGGTGCTGGCCCAGCCCCTGTTGAAGGAACTGGCGGCATCGCCGGGCGTGGCGCTTTTCTGCGGGCGCTATGAAGGGCTGGATGAAAGGGTGATCGCGGCGCACGCGCTGGAAGAAATCAGCCTTGGCGATTTTGTCCTGGCGGGCGGAGAGGCCGCGGCCATGGCGCTGCTGGAGGGCGTCGTGCGCCTGCTGCCCGGCGCGCTCGGCAACGCGGCCACGCATGAGGAGGAAAGCTTTGCCCAAGGCCTTCTGGAATACCCGCATTACACCCGCCCGGCGGTGTGGGAGGGGCGCGCGGTTCCCGAAGAACTGCTTTCGGGGGATCACGGCAGGATCGCTAGGTGGCGCAAGGAAAAGGCGGAAGAATTAACCCGATCCCGCCGCCCGGATTTATGGGCGGAATATGTGAAAAGGCAGAAATAGCGAAGGGGAAAAAGACTTTGTGCCGCCTCTTGCAAATCCCCCGGTTTTTGTGGTTATTAGGGGCCGCTTTTGGGAGTCGCTATCGTGAATTTGCTGCAGAAAATCGAAGCCGGTCAGGTTGAAAAATTCCGCGCGGGCAACGCCGCCGTTCCCGATTTCGCGCCGGGGGACACCGTGCGCGTGAACGTGCGCGTGAAGGAAGGCGAGCGCGAGCGCATCCAGGCCTATGAGGGCGTCTGCATCGCGCGCCGCAACGCGGGGCCCAATTCCTCTTTCACCGTGCGCAAGATTTCGTTCGGCGAGGGGGTGGAGCGCGTTTTTCCGCTTTACAGTCCGCGCCTGGAAAGCGTCCGCCTCGTGCGCCGGGGCGATGTGCGCCGCGCCAAGCTTTATTACCTGCGCGCGCGGCGGGGCAAATCGGCCCGCATCGCCGAGCGCACCACCGGCGCCGGCCTGGGCGGCGACCAGAAGAAAGCCGCGGAAGAGTAAAGACCGTTCGCCTGCGGCTTTTTCAAAACCCGCAAAAGGCCGTCCTTCTGCGGGTTTTTTGATTAGGTTCAATGGATAATTAGACTTAAGTCATTGAAAAGACCCGACGAACATTCCGGGCAAGGGTGCGAAGCAACCGCGACCCGGAATCCCATTTGTCTTTTGTTCGAAGATAAAATGGGATGCCTACCGGAGCCTGCCCTCGCGCCCGGCTTCGCCTGCGGCTACGCCGAGGTCTTGGCGCACCCGTCGCGCCGGAGCTTGCGGAGGCGGACAGGCGGGGGCGGGCATGATTGTTGAAGGGTCAAACGGACCAACTACCGGCCGGGCCAGTATGGAATGCGTCATAATATAAGGATAAAAGCCCTTTTGGGCTGGTTCTTGCAGGGTCGAACGAAGAACTTTCCCAGGACTGTTATTTTGCCTACATTCGGCGGGCTGAACAGGGATTTTGGTCCATGACAATTCTGGTCACCGGCGGCGCCGGATTTATCGGCAGCAATTTCGTGCTGGACTGGCTGGCCGCGGGCGGCGAGGCCGTGGTCAATCTGGACAAGCTGACCTATGCGGGGAATCTGGAAAATCTCCGCGCCGTCGCGGACGATCCGCGCCACGTTTTCGTGCAGGGCGATATCGGCGATTCCGCGCTCGTCTCCCGCCTGCTGGCGCGGCACCGCCCGCGCGCCGTCATCAACTTCGCCGCCGAAAGCCATGTCGACCGCTCCATCCGCGGGCCGGAGGATTTTATCCAGACCAACGTGGTGGGCGTGTTCCGCCTTCTGGAAGCGGCGCGGGCCTGGTGGCAGGCCCTGCCCGCCCTGGAGATGGAGAATTTCCGCTTCCTGCATGTCTCGACCGACGAGGTCTATGGCTCCCTGGCGGAAGACGACCCGCCTTTCGCGGAAACCCGCGCGTATCAGCCCAACAGCCCCTATGCGGCCTCGAAAGCCGCTTCCGACCATCTGGTCCGCGCCTGGCGCCATACCTATGGGTTGCCGGTCCTGACCACCAACTGCTCGAACAATTACGGGCCCTACCAGTTTCCCGAAAAGCTGATTCCGCTGATGATCCACCGCGCCCTGTCCGGCGAGACGCTGCCCGTCTACGGCGACGGCCAGCAGATCCGCGACTGGCTTCATGTCGGCGATCACTGCGCCGCCCTGCGCCGCGTGCTGGAGGCGGGCCGCGTGGGGGAGACTTACAATATCGGCGGGCTGAACGAGAAGGCGAATCTGGAGGTGGTGCAGACCTTGTGCTGGATTCTGGATGAAATGCGCCCGCGCGAAGACGGCAGGAGTTATGCCGGACAGATCGCCTTTGTGCGCGACCGGCAGGGGCATGACCGCCGCTACGCCATCGATGCCCGGAAAATTCAAAACGAACTTGACTGGCGTCCGGCAAGGGATTTTTCCTCAGGGTTGCGCCACACCATCGCGTGGTATCTGGATCATGCCGGCTGGGTGGAATCGATCACCAGCGGGGCCTATCGCGTCTGGGTCGAAAAACAGTATGCTTCCTGATCCCGGCCGCCCCGAATCGCGGCCGGCCGGTTGACGCAAGGGATGAATAAGGCATGACAACGCGCAAGGGCATTATTCTCGCCGGCGGCTCCGGCACGCGGCTGTACCCGGTGACCAGGGCGGTTTCCAAGCAGCTTCTGCCCGTTTTCGACAAGCCGATGATTTATTATCCCCTCAGCACGCTGATGCTGGCGGGCATCCGCGACATTCTGGTCATCTCCACGCCCGGCGACCTGCCGCGCTTCGAGATGCTTTTGGGCGATGGCTCCGCCTGGGGGCTGAACCTGGAATACGCCGCGCAACCCTCGCCCGACGGCCTGGCGCAGGCCTTTATCATCGGTGCGGCCTTCATCCGGGGCGGACCCAGCGCCCTTGTGCTGGGCGACAACATTTTCTACGGGCACGATCTGCAAAAGCGCAGCCAGGCGGCCTGCGCGCGGGAAAACGGGGCCACCATTTTCGCCTATCAGGTCCGGGATCCGGAGCGCTATGGCGTGGTGACGTTCGACGCGGATGGCCATGTGACCTCGCTGGAGGAAAAACCGGCCCAGCCCAAAGGCAGCCATGCCGTGACCGGACTTTATTTCTATGACAGCCAGGTGGCGGACATGGCCAAAAGCCTGAAGCCCTCCGCGCGGGGCGAGCTGGAGATCACCGACATCAACCGCCTTTACATGGAACAGCGCCGGCTGGAGGTGGAGGTTCTGGGCCGCGGCTTCGCCTGGCTGGATACCGGCACGCATGAAAGCCTGATCGAGGCCAGCATGTTCGTGCAGACCATTGAGCACCGGCAGGGCCTCAAAATCGCCTGCCCGGAGGAAATCGCCTTCCGCCGCGGCTTCATCGACGCGGCGCAACTGGAAAAGCTGGCCCAGCCCCTCATCAAGAACGGCTATGGGCAGTATCTTCTGGGCCTGTTGCGGGAAGAGAAGGCGGCATGAGCTTCCCCGGTTTTGCCGGGCGGCGGGACCCGGCGCGCCGCGTCCTCTTGTGTCGGAGCGTGTTTTCCGGAAAGGCATTACGGGGAGTTGGCGTGGCTTGACCGGATTTTTCGTCCCGCGCTAATCAAAAACCTCGGCGCTTTCCAGCGCGGCGCCTTTCGCGTCCTTGGCCGAAAGCTGCGGCGCGCCCGGCAGGGGCCAGTCGATGGCGATGTCCTTATCGTTCCAGATGATGCTGCGCTCGTGCTGCGGGGCGTAATAATCGGTGGTTTTGTAAAGCACCTCGGCGGCGTCCGACAAAACCACGAAGCCATGGGCGAAGCCCTTGGGCACCCAAAGCTGTTTCTTGTTCCCGGCGGAAAGGATTTCCCCCACCCATGCGCCGAAATGGGGCGAGGCGCGGCGGATATCGACCGCGACATCGAAGATTTCGCCTTGCGCCACGCGCACCAGCTTGTCTTGCGGCTGCTGGATCTGGTAATGCAGCCCGCGCAGCACACCTTTGGCCGAGCGCGAATGATTGTCCTGCACGAAGCGGGCGGGCTTTCCCAGAATTTCCTCGAAACCGCGCTGGTTGAAGCTTTCGAAGAAGAAGCCGCGCGCATCGCCGAAAACCTTCGGCGCGATCAGCCGAACATCGGGAATGGCAAGGGGGGTGGCCTGCATGGCGTTTCCGGACGGGTGGAACGGGATTGCCGCTGCGGTAGTGAGCCAGTTTGAGAAAATCACCCCCGCGACGGCGGGGGTCCCATTTGTTTTTCCAAGAAAATGGGATGCCCGCCTCCGCGGGCATGATTGTCGAGGGGGCAAACGGACCCACTACCACCGCCGCAACATACAGGCTTCAGGCGGAATTGCAACCAGCGGCCCACTGGTCCAGAAGCCGGTTCACATGATGCTCCCAGTGCGGCAGGCGAAGGCCGAAAGCCTTTTCCAGTTTCGCGCAGGAAAGGCGCGAATTTCGCGGCCGTTTCGCGGGCGTGGGATATTCGGCCGTGGAAATCGGCTGGATCGTATCGGGGCCTGTTTTCAGCGGCATGCCGCGCCGAAGCGCGCCCGCGATCAGGGCGCCGGCATAGCCATGCCAGCTTGTCTCTCCGCTGGCCGCCAGATGATAGAGGCCGCAAAGGGACTCGCCGCCCGCCTGCCGCGCCCGGTAAAGCGCAAGCGCCGTGACATCGGCAATCAGTTCGGCGCTGGTCGGGGCGCCATGCTGGTCGGCCACGACGCGGAGACTGTCGCGCTGGCCGGCAAGACGCAGCATGGTTCTGGCGAAATTCGCCCCGCGCGCGGCATACACCCAGCTTGTGCGGAATATCAGATAAGGCGCGCCCGATTGCCGCACCGCCTGCTCGCCGGCCAGCTTTGTCTTCCCGTAGGCGGAGAGCGGGCTGGTGGGGTCGTCCTCCACATAGGGTGAGGCTTTTTCGCCGTCGAACACGTAATCCGTGGAGTAATGCACGAAAAGCGCGCCAAGCTTTTTTGCTTCTTCCGCCATCGCGCCCGGCGCGTCGGCGTTGATGATCTGGGTCCGTTCCGTTTCGCTTTCGGCCTTGTCCACCGCGGTATAGGCGGCGGCGTTCACGATAATATCGGGCCGGGCCTGTTGGAGCGCGGCGCGCAGTTGATCGATGCGGGAAAGGTCAACCTCCGCGCGTCCCGGCGCCGCCAGCGCGCCCAGGGGCGAAAGGGCGCGTTGCAATTCGCCGCCGACCTGGCCGTTTTTTCCAAGAACGAGAATTTTCATGACAGCTTTCCGTAACGGGTTCTTGCAGGGGAATCCGGAGCTTGCCGCGCCCGCGAAAGTGCGGACGCTGGAAAACCCGTGAGGAAAAGATATTTCATATTCTTGATGGCGGTCAAACGGCACAGGTTTCGCCGCTTTTAGGATAACAATCCGGGGTTGGATGGGGGGAGACATGTTTGTTCCCTTGCGCCATGAAGCGGGTTATCTGCCCCCTCCGTTCGCGGGGGACGCCCGCCCTGCGCCCCGGATGCCCTGTCCCGTCCGTCCGCCGTCACGCGCCATCCGCCGTTTCGACAGCGTGGGGTCCGTCCGTTTTATCGTCAATGACGTGAAAGCGCATCTTGCGGCCGTATTCGGCAAGGAGGCGAAGGATCTGGTTCGTCCGTTGACGGCCCTGGTCCGCAGATTCGCCCCGGAAAACAGGGGATTGACCGTCGTGCTGTCGCTGAGTTGCGGCATGGCGCGGCGCGAGCTTGACGAATTCACCAGGCACGCCTCCCGCCACAACGGTCCTGTCGTCATCGACCCCGACATTCGCACAAGGGATTTCGAGGTTTTCGCGGACTGGAGCAAGATTGGCGAAGAAAAGAAAAAATTCCTCATCCGCGAGAACAACGCCAGCGGTGGAATCATGGCGGTGATCTTCGCCATCGATAACTTCCAGCATCCTTACGACGGAATCCGTCTGACGGCCACGCGCATCCGTCTGGCCACGGCCACGCTCGAAGAGCTGGACGCGGAGATGAAGGACCGCGAAACCTACGGCCATTTCGTGGCGCAGTTTTACGAATTGCGGCGCAGGCTGGTGGCGCTTTATTCCCATCTGCTGGGCCGCGTTGAACATGTTCGCGGCGGCGATGACCCCCGGATCGAGCGTTTTCTGGCGCAACGCGCGGGCGGCAAATCCGGCGGCGAAGCCGAAGAGGCCGAAGAAGCCGCAGCGGACGGGCCTGATGCGCGCGCACCCCTTCCCGGCGCGCCCGTCGCCGCGCCGCCGCCGCGCGCGGTCCCGGAAGGCGGCCTGCGCCGCCGCATGGAAAAGCTCAAGGCGAAAATCCTGGGCGTAATCAGCGGGCTGGAGGGCGGCAAGCGCCGCCGCGCGCCAAAGCCCGGCATGCTGTTCGAGGAGGTTCCCGAAGTGACGAAGGCGGCTTATCGGGCCATCGTGTTTTTGAAGGACGAGCCGGAAGCCGAACGGACGCTGCGCAACATCATCCGGCAGGTGGAGGAAATTCCCAGGGCCTTTCCCGAACTGGGGCGTCTTGCGCCGCATGAGGCGCCGCGCCTTTACGCCGCGATGCAGATACCACGTCCCGTGCCTGTTGCCGCGGCCGGGCTTCACGCCGCGCCGCCGGTGACGTCGCGGGTTCCCGCCGTTCCCGCGCCCGCCCCGCCCGTTGCTCCGCCTCCCGTGGGCGCTCTTGCGGAGGAAGCCCGCGTATTCCCGCCGTTTGTCATCCGGGGCGCACCGGCGGCGGACCCGGCTGCGGGGGCTGAGGCCGGCGTCCAGCCGGAGATTTTTCCGGCGGAAGAAAGGCCGGATTTGCCTGAACCCCAAGAACCTGCCGCCGGGGAAACAGAAGCCGTGGAAGAAAAACCGGAAACGCCGGTTGAAGAAGCGGAATTGAAAGAAGCGCCTGAAGACGATGGCGGTGAGAGGGAGGGCATTGAAGCGGAAGAACCCTGTCCGGTCCGCGAGGCTGAAATGGAGGGGCCGGAGCAGGAAACATCCGCTGAGCCTGTGGAGCCGTCCGGCGGAAGGACGTTGGTTGAGAAGCCGGGTCTGGAGGAAACACCCGAAGCCGGGCCGGAACACATGCCGTCCGTGCCGGAAACGGCGCATGTGGAATCCATGCGGCCAAAAGAAGGGTTGGCGGGAGAGGGCCGGGCCGGGCCACGGCTTCTTGTCCCCGCCATGCGGCCGAAGGAAGCGATGATGAAGCCCGCGATAAAGCCGGCTGCCGGATTTGCTCCCCCTGTTGCGGGAGAAACCCGGATGCCGCCGAAAGTTTTACCGCTGATGGAAAAAAATCTTGGATTGGTTGAGCGTCGGGCCGGGGAGCAGCTTCGTCATGTCACGGGAAAAAAGCGGCTGGATAGCCACCCTCATGCGCCCCGCACGGCCCCCACGCGGGTTCATGCCGCGGAGATCGAAGATATTCCGGCGTGAAGTAATACCAACAGTCTTATGAAATGACTCATCCCAAAAGCACGGACCGTCGCCCCCGCGCAGGCGGGGGCCCACGCTTTAAAACTTTTGTTTTGGTGGTTTTTTAGCGTGGATGCCCGCCGTCGCGGGCATGACGACTCTTCTTACGGCTATTGAAAAAACCTTCTACACATTCCCGTGCAGGCCGTTGCGGAGCATGCGGTAGCCCTTGACAAGCTCGACGATGCCGTCGTCCAGGGAAAAGGCGGGCGTCCAGCCCGTGCCCTCCAGCCGGGCGTTGGAGACGATGTAGTCGCGCTTGTCGGGATCCTGCCCGATGGGCGATTCCAGGAAGACGAATTCGGGCAGATGCCCGCGGATCCTGGCGCAAAGCTCCCGCTTGGACAGGTTGGCGCCCGACAGCCCGCAGTTATAGGCCCTGTTTTTCATGGAATCGAAACAGGCCAGGGCGTGCCGGAAGGCCTGCGCCACGTCGCGGACATGGATGTAATTGCGCTTGAAATGCGGCTCGAACAGAATGACCGCCCGGTCGGTCACCGCGCGGTACACGAAATCGTTCACCAGCAGGTCCACCCGCATGCGCGGGCTCATGCCGAACACGGTGGCGAGACGAAGGCTCAGCCCGTTGCCGCGGGCCAGCACGGACTCCTCGGCCTCGACCTTGGTGCGGCCGTAGAGGGAAATCGGGCGCAAGGGCGTGTCTTCCGTGCATTCCCTGTCCTTTTCGCCGATGCCGTAACCGCTGTTGGTGGTGGCGATCAGGATGGGCTGCGACGGCGCGGCCAGTTTTGTCAGGCTTTTCACGGCTTCCAGGTTCAGCGTGCGCGCGCCAATCGGATCGCTGTCGCACAGCGGCGCGCCCACCAGGCCGGCCAGGGGAATGACGGCGTCGTGCCGTGGCAACAGGTCTTTCAGGATGCGTTCGTCGCGCGCGTCGCCGCGCACGATGCCGAAACCGGGATGCGCGCAGCAGGCCGCAAGCGAGACCTGCCGGAACAGGAACGTGTCCAGCACCGTGACGGCATGCCCGGCATCCAGAAGGGCCGGGACCAGCACCGCGCCGATATAGCCCGCGCCGCCGGTGACAAGAA
>JANQEX010000075.1 GCA_028278105.1 Alphaproteobacteria bacterium
TTTTCAGGATGACGTATTTTCCCCTGATGGCACAAGATTCCGGATAAGGGCTCGCATCCGCTCGCCCTTTCCGGAATGACGGCTCTTGGGAAGTGAAAAAACCTGACTGCCTCCCCCAAAGCCGTCATTCCAGACATTGCGCGCGCAAGAGAGCCATGATCCGGAATCTCGTGCTCTTATGGGATAGAGGTCCTGAATAAAGCTCGCGCCGCTCGCTTTTCCAGGATGACGCGGTTTTCCTTTTCACTCTTCACCCTTCACTTTTCACTCTTCACGGATCCCCCATGACCCTTCCCTTCTGGCGCCCGTCCGTTTTCGCAAAACGCCGCGCGGCGTTGATGCTGCGGGCGCGACTTTTCGCCGCCGCGCGCCGCTATTTCGCGGCGCAAGGCTTCACCGAGGTGGACGTGCCCGCCCTGCAAGTCTCGCCGGGGCTGGAGCCGCATCTGCACGCCTTCGCCACCGAATACGAATTGCCGCATGGCGGAACGCAAAGGCTTTACCTGCATACCAGCCCCGAATTCACCTGCAAGAAATTGCTGGCGGCGGGGATGGAGCGCATCTACGCGCTTCAGCATGTCTACCGCAACCGCGAGGGCTCCAGCCGCCATCATCCCGAATTCATGATGCTGGAATGGTATCGCGCCCATGAGGAACAGGACGCCCTGATGCGCGATTGCATGGCGCTGCTGCGCGCGGCGCAAAAGGAAGGCGGCCGGCGGTTGCGTTACCGGGGAGTGGAATGCGATGCCGGCGCGGAGCCGGAAGTCTTGACGATGCAGGAAGCCTTTGCCCGCCATGCCGGAATGGATCTGCTGGCCACGATGGACGATGCCGGAAATCCCTCGCCGGACAAGCTGGCGGCGGCGGCGCGGCAAGCCGGCGTCCGCGTGGCGGAAAAGGACCGCTGGGACGATATCGCCCTTGCCATCCTGGCGGAGAAAATCGAGCCGCGTCTCGGCCTCGGCCATCCCGCGTTTTTGACGGGCTATCCCCTTTGCATGGCGGCCCTGGCGCGGCCGGACGCCGGTGACGCGCGCCTTGCGCGGCGGTTTGAGCTGTATGTCTGCGGCATGGAACTGGCCAACGCCTTCGAGGAACTGACCGACGCGGACGCGCAGCGCAAGCGCTTTCAGTCCGGTCTGGACTTGAAGAAAAGCCTTTACGGGACGCATTATCCGATGGACGAGGATTTTCTGGAAGCGCTCCGCCAGATGCCGCCCGCTTCCGGCATCGCCCTTGGCATGGACCGGCTGGTCATGCTGGCCGCGGGCGAAGACAACATAACCGGCGTTCTCTGGGCGCCGGTCAGAGGTCAGTAATCAGAGGTCAGAGGTCAGAAAAACTATTTATAATAACATTGCGACTCCACAGGCGGAAAAAGCTTTTCTAATTTCCGGGCTTCCCTCCACGCCAAAGGAAAGCCCATGGCCCGCAAATACCGCCGTCCGCCCGTCGCCCGCGACAGGAGATTCAAGAAAGCCGGACACGCCGATCATGGCCCGCCGGAGCGTTGGACCCATGGTCCACGCGCGCTGGAATTCACCGAAGACGCGGGCGTTTTTGCCGCCCGCGCGCTGCATCCGCATGTGCTCGACAAGCTGTGCGCGTTGAAACTGGTCACCCCGGCCGGGCGCGAGGCGGGGCTGAAGCTGCATCAGGATTACGTGATCGCGCATGTCGAGGCGCCGGTCAGCGCCGCCTGGGGCCCGCCGAAAGGGGCCGCGCGCGATCCCGAACGGCGCTTCGAGCGCCGTCCGGCGCAGGAAGCCGCCTATCGCCGCTGGCGCAAGGCCCTGGCCGCCCTGCCGGTGGAGACGCGCAACGTGGTGGTGCATGTGGCCTGCGCCGCCGGCTGGCCGGATCTGCATCATCTGGCGCGGATGCACAAGGGCCTGACGGCGCTGGCGAAGCATTACGGGATTCCGTGACGGGTTTCCGGTACTCAGCGTGGGACAATCAGCGTCATCCCGGAAAACGGACGAGGCGCGTTTATCCGGGATCTTTTTCCCATAATCCCATAATGGAACGGGATCCCGGATAATCGCCCGTGGCAGGTTCCGGGATGACGGCGTAATCAAATTGGGATGACGGCGAAAGAAAAATTCTAAAAAGAGGAAATTGATTTGCATCGCGCGGGCCCTTTCATGTATTGACACTGCCCATGCGGAGCCCTGCGCGAAAACGGCCGGAAGCAAAAAAACGGCAGGCAGGGTTTCCGGGACTTCTCGAACGCATTCTCGAAACATGGATGACGATCTTCCGGCGCGGCCGCGCAAGCGGTCCGCGCGCGCGGCGCCGCGCAGGAAAGCGCCGGCGAAAAAACCCCGGCGCACCCACGGCCAGGAGGCGGTGATGACCCTTGTTTCCATCATGAAGGACGACAGCGAGCCCCGCCTGCAAATCGCCGCGGCGCGGGCGCTGCTGTCGCGCTCCGCCGCCGCCGCGCCGGAGGAATCCGCCCCGCTGCCTGAGCTTTCCGCCGATGACATTGACGACGCAATCGCTGCTGCAAAGGCGCTTCTGGACGAACTGGCCGCCCGAAAGGCGGGCGGCGTTCAAGGCGCGGGCGGCGTGGCTTCTGCAAGCGCGTCCCAGTCAGATCACGCCGCCCGGTGACTGGCGCATCTGGCTGGCGCTGGCCGGACGGGGCTGGGGCAAAACACGGTGCGGGGCGGAAGACCTGGCGTATTTCGCGCTGTGGAACGCGGGCGCGCGGCTTGCGGTGATCGCGCCCACGCATGGAGCCGCGCGCGATATTTGCGTGGAAGGGGTGAGCGGGCTTCGGGGCGTGATTCCGCCCGCATGCGTGGATCACTGGAACCGGAGCCTCGGCGAACTGGTCTTGAAGAACGGCAGCCGGTTCAACCTGTTTTCGGCGGATGAGCCGGAGCGGTTGCGCGGTCCGCAGTTTCACCGCGCCTGGGCCGACGAGCTGGCGGCATGGAGGTCGGCCGCCGCGTTCGACCAGATCATGCTGGGCCTGCGGCTTGGGGAATCGCCAAGGCTGGTGGTGACCACCACGCCGAAGCCCATCGCGGTCATCAAGGAGCTGGCCGCAAGGGACGATGTGTTTCTCACGCGCGGCAAAAGCGAGGAGAACGCGGCCAATCTGGCTCCCGGCGTCCTGGACAAACTGCGCGCCCGCTTCGGCGGCACGCGCTGGGGGCGGCAGGAGCTGGACGGCGAGATTGCCGAGGATGTCGAGGGCGCGCTATGGCGCGCCGATGGGATCGCGGCGCTGCGCATTGCGCGCGCGCCGGAGAGTTTTGAGCGCGTGGTGGTGGCGATTGACCCGGCCGTGACCGCGCATGCGCGGAGCGACGAAACGGGCATCATCGCCGCCGCGCGCGGCGTGGACGGAAAGTTTTACGTGCTGGCCGACGCTTCGGGCAAATTCGCGCCCGAAGGCTGGGCCCGCCGCGCCGCGGCGCTTTTCGCCGAATGGCGGGGGGATCTGATTCTGGGCGAGGTGAACGAGGGCGGCGACCTGATCGAGCGCATGCTGCGCCTGGTTGATCCCGCCTTGCCGTTCAAGCCGGTGCGCGCCAGCCGCGGCAAGGCGGCGCGCGCCTGGCCGGTGGCCGCGCTTTACGAACGGGGTCTTGTGCATCATGTCGGCCGCTTTGCGCATCTTGAAGACCAGATGTGCCGCTTTACCGGCGCAAGCGGGCTGAAAAACGGCTCGCCCGACCGGGTGGACGCGCTGGTCTGGGCCATCGCCGAATTGCAGGCGGGCCTGGGCCGGGGGCCGCGGGTGCGGGGGATTTAGGGGCTCAGGGTAAAAAGGTCAAGAATGGGCGCATTTGCTTGGATGAACTGCGTATTAATTGTTTATCAATGTGGATTTTGTTGTCTAATATAACATGTCTTGCCCTTGAGTCATGGCTTGGAGACCCGGCATGATAAGTGATGCGTATTTCGAAACGGAGCACAGCGCTTTGCGAGAAGTCAGGCGCCGCCGTTCTGACCCTGCGCTCCAGGATTTTGCAACTCGCATGGAAGAATCTCCTTATGGAGGGTACCGTGTGAGGTCCATGCCCGCGGATGTGGAGGTCGAGTTTATGTTGGACGGCACCGGCGTGGCGCCCTTGCGTAAGGCGCATTAGAATGACGGGTGAAAACGCAAAACCGCTTGTTCCGGCGGAAAACGGTGAAGGGCAGGGAGAACTTTTTTCGGAGGAAGTTCTCAAAAAGCTTATTTCCGTGGAGCAGGAAAGAATTGAAAGCGCCAATCGGCGCACGGACGTTGCGCGTCAGATGATCGAAGCCAACAGCGCCGCTGATAAAAGGCAGTACGAGTATCATATGGCCCGGCTGAAGTCTTTGGATGAAGACAGGTTAAGGCGGCATGGGATAGCAAAGATTATTTATGTGGGTGGTGGTTCTTTTCTTTGTTTTATTGTTATTTTTCTTTTTGGAGTGACCTTTTTTGGTTCATCGGCGCAATCCTCCCTGGCGCTCGATATACTGAAGATTCTTGGAGTGGGTGCGGGCGGCTATGGAATAGGCGCCGGATTAATCGGCGGAGTCAAAAAGCTGTTGCCAAAAATCAATAACGATTAACTCCATCAATAAACAATCCAATTTGTCGTCTTTCTAAAGAACACACTCCGCTGTTGGAGTTGTGAACGCACGGTCATGCGCCGAGGGCTTCATGAAACTTGCCGAACTCTTCAAGGCGAAAAAGCCGGCCGAGGTTAAGGCGTCGAAGGCCGGGCCGGTGATCGCCTATACGCAGGTGGGCCAGCCGCGCTGGACGCCGCGCCGCTACGACGCGCTGGCCGAAGCCGGATTCCGCCGCAACGTCATCGCCTGGCGCTGCGTGAGCGAGGTGGCGCGCGCGGCCTCGCAAATCCCCTGGCTGCTTTATGACGCGGAAGGAAACGAGCTGGAAGGGCATCCGCTGCTGGCGCTCCTGAGAAAACCGAACCCCCTGCAAGGCGGCAGCCGCTTTCTGGAAAGCGTGTTCGCCTATTTCCAGATCGCGGGCAACGCCTATATCGAGGCGGTGGCGCCGGAAACGGACGCGCCGCCGCGCGAGCTTTACGCGCTGCGTCCCGACCGGGTGAAGATCGTCCCCGGCGCGGGCGGGGTGCCCTCGGCCTATCAGTATGCCGCGGGTTCGCAAAAGGTGAGCTGGCCCTGTGATCCCATCACCGGCGAAAGCACCATCCTGCACTGGAAGGCTTTTCATCCCCTGGACGACTGGTACGGCATGGCGCCCCTGGAAGCGGCCCTCACCGCCATCGACCAGCACAACGCCGCCGCCAACTGGAACCAGGCGCTGCTGGAGCATGCGGCCCGGCCGTCGGGCGCGCTGGTCTACGCGCCCAAGGACGGCCCGGCCCAGCTTTCGGAAGAGCAGTTCCGCCGGCTGAAGGACGAGCTTGAGGAAAATTACGCCGCGCCACGCCATGCCGGGCGGCCGCTGATCCTGGAAGGCGGGCTGGAATGGAAGGAGATGGGCCTGACGCCCCGCGACATGGACTGGCTCGGCGGGCGCAACCGCGCGGCCTGCGATATCGCCCTCGCCTTCGGCGTGCCGGAGCAGCTCATCGGCATCACCGAATCCAAAACCTACGCCAACATGGCCGAGGCGCGGCTGGCCCTTTACGAAGACACGGTTCTGCCGCTGGCCCAGCAGTTGTGCGACGAGATGAACCGCTGGCTGGCCCCGCAATTCGGCGAGGGCTTGCGGCTTGACCTGGACCGCGACGAGGTCCAGGCGCTGACGCTCCGCCGCGACGCGGTATGGGACAAGGTGGGCAAGGCCGGGTTCCTGACCCTGAATGAAAGGCGCGCCGCGCTCGGCTACCCGCCGGTGGATGGCGGGGACGAGATGCCGGAGTCAGAAACCGGAGATTAAGGACTGAAGACCAAGGAAATTGAAGCGGCTGAAAAAAGATTTAACGGGATTGAAAAACACAACACCCCTCCCCTTGAGGGAGGGGTTGGGGGTGGGGTGGAGCGTTGGATTGAGAGAACCCCTCACCAGCAAGAACCAAGGGTTTAGCCGCTCCGCGTCTAAACCCAGGTTCTTGCAACCTCTCCCTCAAGGGGAGAGGAAAATTTTTCTTTTCCTTGTCTTGTTTTCCTGTTTTCCGGTCCCTGTGAACCGAAGAAAAGGATTTTTCATGCAGATGCAGCATCAGGCCGCCCCCTTCGAGCTGAAGGAACTGGGCGCGAACGGCTATGTGGCGGGCTATGCCTCGGTGTTCGGCGCCCTGGACGCGCAGCGCGAGGTGGTGGCCCCGCGCGCCTTCGACCGGACCTTGCGCGAATGGAAAAGCTCGAAACGCGCGCCCGCCATGCTGTGGATGCATGACGCCACGCGCCCCGTCGGCGTGTGGGAGAATTTGCGCGAGGACGGATCGGGCCTTGCGGTGGAAGGCGCGCTGGCCGTGCGCACGCAGGACGGGGCCGATGCCTATGAATTGCTGAAAATGGGAGCGGTGACGGGGCTTTCGATCGGCTACCGCACGGTGGCAAGCCGCATCGACAGCCAAAAGCGCATCCGCACCCTCACGGACGTGGATCTGTTCGAGGTGTCGCTGGTGACGTTTCCCGCCAACGACCTCGCCCGCATCCGCACCGTCAAAACGCCCGTTGTCTCCGGCGGCGATATCCGGGCCATCGCCGCGCGGCTTCGTGAAGCGGCCCGCTTCCTTCGTTCGTAAAAACAGGAGAAAAACATGACCGATGTTCTGGAAGTCAAGGAAGCGGCCGGCGCTCTGGCCTCCGCTTTCGAATCCTACAAGGAAAGCAACGACGCCCGGCTGGACGCGCTGGAGCGCAAGCGGGGCGACGTGCTGCTGGATGAAAAGGTGGATCGCATCGGCGGCGTGGTGACGCGGTTGCAGGACCAGGTGACCGGCATGCGCACCGCGCTGCACCGCCCGGCCCTGGGCAAGGACGCGGCCGCGCCGGTGTCGGAGCACAAGGCCGCCTTCCTGCGCTACATCACCAAGGGAATCGAGATGGATCTCGGCGCGATCGAGCGCAAGGCGATGAGCGTGATCTCCGATCCCGACGGCGGCTACATGGCGCCGGTGGAGATTTCGGACCGCATCGTCACCCGCCAGTACGACACCACTCCCCTGCGCCAGATCGCCACGGTGATGAACGTCACCTCGGACGCGGTGGAGATGCTGCGCGACACCGACGACGCCGGGGCCCTGTGGCTGGGCGAGCTTGACAGCCGCGCCGACACCGAGGCCGGACAGTTGGGACGCATCCGCATTCCCGTGTTCGAGTTGCATGCCCAGCCGCGCGCCACGCAAAAGCTCCTGGACGACGCCAACCTGAATGTCGAGGACTGGCTGACAAGCAAGATCGCCGGGCGTTTTTCCCGCGCCGAAAGCACGGCCTTCGTGGCGGGCGACGGCGTGACGCAGCCGCGGGGCTTCACCACCTACCCGGTGGCGGCCACGGGCGACGCCGGCCGCGCCTGGGGAACCTTTGAATACGTGGCCACCGGCAACAGCGGCGCGTTCGCCGCCTCCAGTCCCGGCGACGCGCTGATCGGCCTTCTGCACAAGCTGAAGGCGGGCTATCTGCCGGGCGCGGCCTGGGTGATGCCGCGGGCGGTGGCCGATGCCGTGCGCAGGTTCAAGGAAAGCTCGACCAGCGCCTATATCTGGCAGCCGGGATTGCAGGCGGGCCAGCCGGCCACGCTCCTGGGCTACCCGGTTTACCTGGGCGAGGACATGCCGGCCATGGCCGCGGACAGCCTGTCGGTGGCGTTCGGCAATTTTGCCGAGGGCTACACGATTGTCGACCGCGCCGGACTGCGCATCCTGCGCGATCCGTACACGGCGGCGCCTTTCGTGAAGTTCCGCGCCTCCAAGCGCGTCGGCGGCGACGTGACCAATTTCGAGGCGGTCAAGTTCCTGAAGTTTGCCGCATCGTAATCAGAAGTCAGAGGTCAGAAATCAGAAGTCAGAACAGGCAAGGCCGGATACCCCTCCCCTTGAGGGAGGGGTTAGGGGTGGGGTTGGTGGTTCCCATTTAGGGAACCCCTCACCAGCAAGAACCAAGGGTTTAGCCGCTTCGCGTCTAAACCCAGGTTCTTGCATCCTCTCCCTTCCGCCTTCGCTCTACGAGCTACGGCGGACGAGCTTCCTTCAAGGACCTCGGCGTAGCCGAAGGCGAAGCCGGGCAAGGGGAGAGGAAAAAACCTTGCGTGTTTTATCAACCCTTCCTCAATCCCTACGGAGAAAACCATGTCCCTTCGTGATCTGAAATCCAATCTTGCCGTGGCGCAGAGCCTGGCCCCCGCCGCGCGCGCCATCGCCGGCACCGGCACCGCCGTCGACCTTCAGGGCCGCGGCAGCGCCATGGTGGTGGTCCATTTCGGAACCTGGACCGACGGCACCCATACGCCTTCGCTGGAGCATTCGGCCGACGGCACGGCCTATGTGGCCTGCGACACCAACAGCCTCGCCGGCAGCTTCACCGCCGTTTCCGGCACGGCCGGCAGCGACAGCGTGCAGAAAGTCGGCTACACCGGCAATTACCGCTATATCCGCGCGATGATGACCGTGGCGGGCGCGACCACCGGCGCCCTGTCCTCGGCCAGCGTCGTGTGCGGCGACGTGACGCAGCAGCCTGTTGCGTGAGCGAAGACGTAACCCCGGCGGGCTGGTGGCTGGGCCTGCCTTATATGCAAGGCGAAGGATTGCGCGCGGCCGCGCCGGGAGAGATTCCAGCCGGCGCGCCGCGCGACTTTCTTTTCGTGGGCGATGTGCTGGGACTCTGCCCGGACTGGCGGCAAAGCCTGCGCGCATGGTGGGCGCATCTGAGGCCGGGCGGGCATCTGGTGTTGTGGCTAAAGGACTGCGCGCGGCAGAATGTCGACGGTTACCGCTTCACCCTGGAAAGCGTGGATCATGCGCTTGATGGGGTGGCGGGCTGGGAACAGCTTGAGTGCGAGGCGCGGGACGGGCATCTGTTCGCCGTTTACCGGAAGGTTGCGGAGAACGGAAACGGTTTTCCCTCCCCCATCCCTTCTCCGCCTGCGCTCTTCGAGCTTCGGCGGACGAGCGATCCTGAAGGACCCGCCGGAGCCTTGGCGAAGGCGGCCCAAAGGGAGGGGGGCCATGAGACCCGCCGTCCCTGGCGGAAGGCGGCGAAGCACGCGCTGGTGATACGCTCCGGCGCTTATGGCGACGCGCTGATGGCCGCTTCCCTGTTTCCGCACCTGCGGGAAGAGGGCTGGACGCTGGACCTTCTGACCTCGGCCGCGGGGGAGGAGGCGTTGCGTCATGACCCGCATCTGGCGCGCATTCTGGTTCTGGGCCGAAGGCAGGTGGAGGACGCCGATCTTCCCCATTACTGGCAGGCGCATGCCGGCCGCTATGACCGGGTCATCAACCTGACCTTCTCGGTGGAGGGGGAGCTGCTCAAGCAGCCCTTTCGCGGGGATTATTACTGGAGCGACGCCCAGCGCCGCGCGCTTTGCAATCGCAGTTACCTGCGGCGCATCGCCGCGCTGGGCGGAGTAAACAAGCCGTTGCGCGTGAGATTTTATCCCACGCCGGAGGAAAAGGAATTCGCGCGCCGCGCGCGCGCCGAATTCGGCCCTTTCATTTTGTGGAGCCTGAAGGGCTCGGCGGTGCATAAATGGTGGCCGCATGCGCCGAAGGCCCTGTGCCGCATCCTGGCGCTTCGCCATGCCCGGATTGTCCTGACCGGCGGCGAGGACGCCAGGGAGCTTGCCGGGCAAGCGGTGCAGGCGGTGCGCGATTATTTCGGCCCGACGGAGCGCCTGGTCAACCTGACGGCCACGCATTCCATGCGCGAAGTTTTCGCGCTGGCCCAGGAAGCCGCGCTGGTGGTGGGACCGGAGACGGGCGTGCTGGCCGCGGCAAGTTTTGAGGCCATGCCGAAGCTTGTGTTTTTGTCGCATTCCTCGCCGGTGAACCTGACGGACGACTGGATAAACGCGACCGCCATCCGGCCAAAGGCGGCGTGCCATCCCTGCCACCGGCTGCATTACGGGCATCAGTGGTGCCCGCGGGATGAAGCGACGGGCGCGGCCGCCTGCGCCGCCGGCATTCCGGTTGATGAAGTGGTGGAGCAGGTAATCAGAAAAGGGTCAAAAGGGTCGCAAGGGTCAGGGGGGTCGAAAAAAGACTCTCATGACCCATTCGACCCTCCTGACCCTTATGACCCTTTCAAGAGGCACATCGCATGACCGCCCTTATCCGCATCACCGCTCCCGCCGAAGAGCCGCTGACGCTGGCCGAGGCCAAGGCGCATCTGCGCGTGACGATCAGCGACGACGACGCGCTGATCACCGCGCTGATTACCGCCGCCCGGCTCTATTGCGAGGATTTCACGCGCCGCGCCCTGGTAACGCAAGGCTGGCGGCTATGGCTGGATTCCTTTCCGGCGCAGGATGCCTTCGGGGACGGGGGCGGATCGCGGCCGGCCGCGCCTTCGGTGATAAGGCGCTTTATCCATCTGCCGCGCCCGCCGCTTCTGTCGGTGGAGGGCGTGACCCTTTACGACGATGCGGACAGCGGCACGGTTTTTGATCCGTCCTGGTATTTTGTCGATACCGGCAGCGCGCCGGGGCGGCTGGCCCTTCGCAGCAACGCGATCTGGCCCGTGCCGGGGCGCGCGGCCAACGGCATTCGCATCGATTTCACCGCAGGGTTCGGGGCCGCGGCGGACGTGCCGCGGAATATCAGGCAAGGGCTTCTGGCGCATATCGCCCAGCTTTATGAAAACCGCGGCGACGGGCAGTTGCTGGGCCGGGCGGGCGCGGGTTACGTGCCGGACCTCGCGCATGTGCTTTACAAGCCCTTCCGCGTCCTGACGCTGGTGTAGCCATGAGCGCGATTGGAGGCATGCGGGCGCGCGTCGCCCTGCAGGAAGAGCAGCGCGCGCCCGACGGCGGCGGCGGATATGCGCTGGCCTGGGCCACGGTGGCGACGGTCTGGGCGGAAGTCGCGCCTTTGCGCGGGCGCGAGACGGTGCAGGCCACGGCGCTTTCCGGGTCGGGGCTTTACCGCCTGCGCCTGCGCGCCGGGATCGACGTGACGCCCGCCCTGCGCGTGCTGTGGGGCAGCCGGATTTTCAACATCCGCCATGTGCGGAACGTTGACGCGCGCGACAGGCTGGTTGAAATCATCGCCGAGGAGGGCGTGGCGGCATGAGCGCGAGTCTGTTCGCGGCGCAGGAGGCGCTTTACGGCAAGCTGGTGGCCGATGCCGGCGTGCAGGCAAAACTGGGAAACCCGGCGCGCGTCTATGACATGGTTCCGGCCGACGCCGCGTTTCCCTATCTGACCCTGGGCGACGCCACGCTGAATGTTTTCGACACGAAAGACTCGACCGGCTTCGAGCAGACCGTGGTTCTGCATGCATGGTCACGCGCGCGCGGGCGCAAGGAAACCAAGGACATCCTGCAAGCCGTTTACGACTGCCTGCACCGCGCGGAACTGACCGTGAGCGGCGCGCGGTTCGTCGATTGCGCCTTGCAGTCGGGCGCGATCGGCATCGAAAAGGACGGCCTGACGCTGCATGGCGTTATGAGATTCCGGGTGGTTGTTCAGCATTAAGGAGACTGGAGACTAGAGGCGAGAGGCTAGGGTCTGAACTCAATTTAGCCAAACGTCATGCCAGCGAAAGCTGGCATCCAGAAAATTCAAACGGTTAAACTGGATTCCAGTTCGCGCTCACCCCGGCTGGAGTTTACCCCGGCGAAAGCCGGGGCCGGGGCGCGCTTGGCTGGAATGACGTGGAATTGAATCTTTTCAAGAGGCAATTCTTAAATTGAGTCCAGACCCTAGTTAAAAACATTACAGCCTTCCCAGCCTCCAGCCTCTCGCCTCCAGCCTCTTATCAAGGAGAAAAACATGACTTCTTCCGCGCGCCAGGGGCGTGATCTTCTGGTTTATGACGGCACCGGCACGGGCACGGCGGTGCTGGCCGCGATGCGCACGACCAGCTTTACCATTCAGGGCGCGGCGGTGGACGTGACCGACAAGTCCAGTCCCGGCCAGTTCCGCGAGCTTCTGGCCTCGGCCGGCGTGGTCGAGGTGTCGATTGCCGCGCAGGGGCTTTTGAGCGGGGCGGTGCAGACGCAAACCCTCGTCACGCGCGCCCTTGAGCGTTCGGTCGACGCCTACACCATCAGCTTCGACAACGGCGACACGCTGGCGGGGCCGTTCCAGATCGTCCAGTTCGAGGCGGCGGGCAATTACAATAACGAGCAGACCTGGCGTCTTGGCCTTGAATCCGGCGGCAGCCTCGCCTTCAGCGCCGCCTGAGGCCCCGCATGACGCGCGAAGCCTATAATCCAAGACGCGGCGACGTGAAGATCGAGCTTGCGGGCGCAACCCTTCATCTGCGGCCGAGCTTCAACGCCATCGTCGAGATCGAGGAGCATTACGGCAAGCCGGTCTTCGACGTGGCGCGCGAGTTCTGCGAGGGCAAGCGGGCCGGGGCGCGGGATATTCTTTTTCTGGTCGAGGCGGGCCTGCGCGGCGCCGCCGCCGCGCCGCCCGAAGACCTGCCCGAACGCATTGCCGAGGCGGGGCTTGCCAAATTTGTTCCGCCCCTTGGACAGTTTCTCGCCCATGCCTGCGGAATCGAACAGGCCTGAGGAGGACTGGGTGTCCGCCTGCATGGCTCTCGCCTGCGGGGAATGGGGCTGGCCGCCGGAAAGCTTCTGGCGGGCCACGCCCTTTGACGTCGGCCGGGCGCTCAAGGGCCTGCTGGACCTGCGCGGCGCGCAAGCCGGCTTCTCCGCGCGCGCCGCGGCGGACTTGCGGGCGAGGCTGGATTCAGAAATCAGAGGTCAGAAGTCAGAAATCAGAAACCGGAAATAATTTCCCCTCCCCTTGAGGGAGGGGTTAGGGGTGGGGTTTGCGGAAGGGGCGAAAGGGTCAGAAGGGTCCATAGGGTCAATAAAAAAGACCCTCCTGACCCTTGCGCCCCTTGAGACCCTGTTCATGGCCCCTCCACTCCACCCCCGGCCCCTTCTTCGAGGGGAGGGGAGCTATAGCGCTTACTGACGGGTGCATCCATGTCCTTCGACGAAGTGCAATTTCCCCTGAGGGTCGGTTTCGGCAGCGCGGGCGGGCCCGGCTTTTCAACCGAGATCGTCACCGTGGACGGCGGTCATGAGCGCCGCAACCAGAACTGGAGCCAGGCGCGGCGGCGCTTTGATGCGTCCACGGGTCTGCGCGGCGCCGCCGACGTGGCGGCGCTGCTGGCCTTCTTTCATGCGCGGGCCGGACGGGCGCGGGGGTTCCGCCTGCGCGACTGGAGCGATTACTCAAGCGCCGCCGACGGCACCGGAACCCCCGCCTTCGACGACCAGGGCGTGGGCAGCGGCGACGGTACGGCCACCGATTTTCAGCTCAAGAAAACCTACAGCAGCGGCGGCGCGCAGCACGCCCGCGCCATTCGCAAACCGGAGACCGGCAGCGTGCTGATCGGCCTGGACGGCACGGCGCAGGCCAGCGGCTGGAGCGTGGACACCACCACCGGCATCGTCAGCTTCGCCACGCCGCCCGCGGCGGGCGTGGCGGTGACGGCGGGATACATCTTCGACGTGCCGGCGCGCTTCGATGCCGACCAGCTCAGCCTGACGGCGGAGAATTTCCAGGGCTTCCAGGCGGGCGTGCCGCTGGTGGAAATAAGGGTGTGAGCGGAGCGTGAAAAAGTGAAACGTGAAGAGTTGAAACGTGAAAAGTGAAAAGTGAAGGGTGAAGAGTGAAAAGACAACAAATGGCGTCATCCTGAAAAAGCGAGCAACGCGAGCTTTATTCAGGACCTCTCTCTTATAATGGCGCAAGATTCCGGATAAGGGCTCGCTGCCGCTCGCCCTTTCCGGAATGACGGCTTCGGGGGAGTGAAAAGTGAAGGGTGAAGAGTGAAAAGACAACAAATGGCGTCATCCTGGAAAACGCGCGAAGCGCGTTTATCCGGGATATCTTTCCCATCATGGCACAAGATTCCGGATAAGGGCTCGCTGCCGCTCGCCCTTTCCGGAATGACGGCTTTGGGGGAGTGAAAAGTGAAGGGTGAAGAGTGAAAAGACAACAAATGGCGTCATCCTGGAAAACGCGCGAAGCGCGTTTATCCGGGATCTCTTTCCCATCATGGCACAAGATTCCGGATAAGGGCTCGCTGCCGCTCGCCCTTTCCGGAATGACGCTTTGGGGGAGTGAAACGTGAAGAGTGAAGAGTGAAAAGACAACAAATGGCGTCATCCTGGAAAACGCGCGAAGCGCGTTTATCCGGGATCTCATGCCATTATGGGGAAGATATCCCGGATAACCGCCTGCGGCGGTTTCCGGGATGACGCTGTTTTCTTACTCTTCACTCTTCACCCTTCACTTCTCACTCTTCACCTTTCACTCATCCAGACGGCTATCCATGAAAACCCTCTCCACCGCCCTTGCCGCCCATGTGCGGCAGGAACTCACCACCCTTGCCACGCTGATAAAGATCACGCGGCGCGATAACGTGGTGCTGGGCTTTACCAGCCATGACGCCGATCTGACGGTTGATGGCGTGACCTACGCCGCCGACAACAGCTTTCAGGCCAGCGCCCTGGAATCGCGCGCCCGGCTTTCCACCGACAACCTGACAATCGCCGGAATCCTTTCCAGCGCGGCGGTGAGCGGCGCGGCGCTCGCCGCCGGCGCGTACGACCATGCGCGGGTGGATGTCTACCTGTGCAACTGGGCGGACCTGTCGCAAGAGGTGGCGCAGCTTCGCCGCGGCTGGCTGGGCGAGGTGACGCGCGACGGCGGCGCCTTTCGCGCCGAGCTGCGCGGGCTGCATGACCTGCTGCAACGCCCCGTCGGCGCGCGGGTGACGCCCGAATGCCGTCATGATCTTGGCTCCGCCGCATGCGGGGTGAACCTGGCGGCCCTGACGGTGACGGGGACGGTGACCTCCGTTTCCGCGAACTGGCAGGTGGGCGATACGTCGCGCGGCGAGGCCGACGGGCATTTCGACGGCGGGGTTCTGACCTTCACCAGCGGCGCGAATGCCGGCTTCGCCGCCGAGATTCGCGGCTATGCCGGGAAGGTTTTCACGCTCTGGCTTTCGCCGCCGCAAGCGCCCGCGATGGAGGACGCCTATAGCGCCACGCCCGGTTGCGGCAAGCGCCTGGCCACCTGCCGCGACCGCTATGGCAACAGCATCAATTTCGGCGGCTTCCCCCATCTGCCGGGGCTGGACGCGATCTTGAACTACCCGGATTCGTGAGGCGCGCATGCTTTTGGAAAAGATCATCAAACTGCGCCAGGACGCCGAATATTGCGCCTTTGTTCATTATATCCGCAAGGGGCGGGCGCCGCGGGAACTGGCGGACGTGGTGGGCCTTGCCCGCGCGATAGAGGAATATTTCAAGTATAATCCCAACTGGCAGGACCAGCCGCGCGTCCCGGCCGGCAATCCCGACGGCGGGCAATGGACCGACGGCGGCGGCGGTGGGGAAGACGGGACGGGAGATGAGGGGGGTGGCTCCGGCTCCGGCATCGCGGTTGATGAACTGATCGACTCCTCGGCCCTGATTCTTTCTTTTCTGCCCGCCGGGCGCGTGGCGCTGAGCGTACGCCGTTTTATCCAGGCCCTGCGGGCCGGGCGGCGCGGGGCGGCATGGACTTTGGGGAGGCACAAATCTCCAAAAAAATGGAGCAACAGGCTGGTAGGCCGCGATTGGACTTATGATGAAATTACCCATATCCTTAAAACAGGGAAGAAATTCCCGGCGCCGAACAAGGTCAATCCCGGCAACAAGGCGGTAAGGTATCAGGATAAAAAAACCGGACGCTTTGTCGTACGCGATGAGGTGACGAAGGAAATATTGCAGGTTAGTGGAAGGCGTTACAAACCCGAAAAGCCAGTCGGGGAATGAGGTGGACTATGGATTCAAAAACCGTGGAAATCTTTGTGCCTTTGCTGGACGAAGGGGTGCCAACCGTTCGTGGGACGATGGCCATACCGCTTGGCAAGGATCTGTACAGGGTTTTGCCGACCCCGAATTATGACCCGGAAGACGAAATATGGGAATTTTTGCCGGACTCGATTGTTCGTTGCGTCTGGATGAAAGGCGAAGGGGAACGCTATCTTCAGGCGACAGAGGTGCAAGGCCCGGACGGGAATTTCATTCCTTCCGGCGGGGCCACATGAAGCTCCGGGTCAGGCTGTTGAGTGGGGGAAACTATTCTTCTTGAAAAAGAAGCGCCAAATCTGCTGGTGAGGGAAAGGCCGGAGCGGCTTCATGAAATGGATTGCTGATACAACAACCCCAAGACGACTGCATTGCGAAATCGAGCGGCAGGTATTGAATAGTCTGACGCCCGGACAGGAAACCCGTTTTGGTTATTTTCTTTACATATGGGAAAATGGAAAAGGGCTGGCCGACGAAATGCAGGATGATCTTGAAACGGCTATTGACGGGGCACTCAAAAGATATGGCGTGCCCAAGGATTCTTGGAAAAAGGTTGAGTAGGTCCTGGCGGGTCATTCCCTAAGGAGGCGGCCTTAAGTACATCCCAAAATGGAGGCAAAGAACCAGACGGTGGCGGAAATCACGGATATTATTTTAGGAACGGAGGGGAAATCTCATGAAATGGACTGCCTTGATGGCCGGGGAAACAGAAAGGAAGTTTCTCATCGAGCCTGAGATATATACCGACCTGTCAACGTCGGAAAAGGAAACGCAGTATAAGATATACGTCTATGAAAACGGTATTGACAAATACGATTACCTGTTGCCGACACGCGACGACGCGATTGAATTTGCGCATGAAAAATTCGGCGTTTCCCGCGAAGCATGGCAAAGGGTAGAATAGAAAAACCATGACGAACGATGCGAACGAAAAAGAAAGGTAAGGGGCCTGAAATGAAGAGTGAAGATACAGTCGAAGTTTTCGTCCCTTTGCTTGACGAAGGAACGCCCACGCTTAGGGGTACACAGGCCCTTCCTTTGGGTGAAGGGTTATACAAGGTCCTTTTACCTGTTTCGAATTACGATCCTGAAGATGAAGTTTGGGAATTTCCGCCCGGTTCAATCGTGCGTTGTGTCGAAACAACCAGCGCCATCACGGGAAAGAAAATTCTTAAGGCCAATGAAATGCAAAGGCCGGACGGAACATTCGTGCGCACTTGTGGCGGCACCTGACGGTGATGCATGGACCGTGACATGGATTCAAAAACCGTGAAAATCTTTGTGCCTTTGCTGGACGAAGGGGTGCCAACCGTTCGTGGGACGATGGCCGTACCGCTTGGCGAGGATCTGTACAGGGTTTTGCCGACCCCGAATTATGACCCGGAAGACGAAACATGGGAATTTTTGCCAGGATCAATCGTCCGTTGCGTCTGGGAAGAGAATGAGGGGAAGCACTATCTGGAGGCGACAGAGGTGCAAGGCCCGGACGGGAATTTCATTCCTTCCGGCGGGGCCACATGAGGCTCCGGGCCAGGCTGTTGAGTGGGGAAAACTATAATGCTGACGAAAGACCAAGACAGGGGGCCTGAAATAAAGAGTGAAGATACAGTCGAAGTTTTCGTCCCCTTGCTCGACGAAGGAACTCCAACAGTAAGGGCAACCCAGGCCATTCCGTTGGGAGACGGTTTATACAAGATTCTGCCGGCGCCGGATTACGATTCGGAGGGTGAAACATGGGAATTTCCTCCGGGTTCGGTTGTCAGATGTGATGTGGCAACGGATTTTCGCAATGGCGAGAAATTTCTACGTGCTTATGAAATGCAAGGCCCAGACGGAACATTCGTGCGTTCCAGTGGAGGAACGTGAATTTTTGAACCGTATGCCAAATTTGGCAAGCGTCAAAATCCATGCGCCTCTTCTTGAAGAAGGAGCGCCAAATCTGCTGGCGGGGGAAAAGACAGGAGCGGCTCCATGAAATGGATTGCCCGGCATAGTGGTCCATTAGGCAGGCTTGATTGCACGATTAAACATGACAAATACGTGGGCTATTACCTTTATATCTACATCAATGGAATTGACACTTACGACTATCTTCAAGACAGTTTCGAAATAGCTGTTGATCAGGCGCTTGAACAGTTCGGCGTTCCAAAGGATGCGTGGCGGAAGGCGGACGGCGCGGAATAACCCGCGCGGCCTGGTCCATTAGCCTAGGGATATTCCTGCAAGGGACGGTAGATATCGTCGCGCCGCCGCCGGGTTTTCAGGAAATGCAGGCAGGCGTTCAGGTTGCCGATCGTGTCGACCATCACGACCCTGCCGTTGTCGAACAGGAAACGGGTGGTGCAGCGGTCCCATCTTCGGATGCCCTCGGTGGACATGACGCGCGCGCGGCTGGCGTATTCGAGCGAGGTCAGGCCCCTGTCAATCGTTATCTTGCGCGAGGGCGCGCCGTAATAAAACAGGATGTCGCCGCGCGTGCGGCCGAGATAAATCTGGCTGAGCCTCGGCCTTGCGCGCGCCTGAACGTCCTCCTCCGTCAACCGCGGCCCGTGGCCGATGCAGGCGGAAAGAAGCAAAACAGCCGGAGCAAGGAAAAGGTGACGCATGGCGGCAGAGGATATATCCCGGAATGCTCTTGACCGGATCGGGGACACGAAAGGAAAGCTCGGCGAAGTGCTGGTCCAGCTGGAACAACTGGAGTCTAGCCTCAACCGGCCTTTTGCCGCAATGGGCGGGGGGCTGGAGCGGCTGGGGGACAGAATCTCCCTGGTCTTCGACAGGATCAGCCGGCTCAACAAGGCGATTGAAAAGGATTTTACCTCCGGGATCACGCAGGCCATCCGCAGCGGCGGGGATTTTTCCAATCTGTTCGACCGGCTGCGCGGCACGATTGAGGATTTCGTCATCCGCCTCGGCGTGGTGAACCCGCTTTTCAACGCGTTGTACGGCACGTCGAAGGTGGAGCTTTCCGATACCCGCCCTTCCTATTTCGCGTCGGGAGGGATTCTGGGCGGGATCCTTTCCCTGTTCGAGGCGCGGGCGGCCGGCGGGCCGGTGCGCGCCGGCGTGCCCTATCTGGTGGGCGAGCGCGGGCCGGAGCTTTTCGTGCCGCGGGCGGCGGGACGCATTACGGCGAACGCGGCGCTAGCGGCTTCGGCCGCGCCGGTCCATGTGACCATGAACATCGCGACGCCCGACGCCACGTCGTTCCGCGCCTCGCAGGCGCAGATCGCGGCCCGGATGCTGGACGGCATCCGCCTGGCGCAGAGGATAAGGTAGAAAAAGTCTTTTCGTGCCGTGGGGTTTTGCGAAAGGGTCGGGAAGGCCGGAAGGGTCCAAAAGGTCAATAAAAAAGACCCTCCTGACCCTTAATGCCCCTTGAGACCCTGTTGCACACCCCTCCCAGGGAGGGGAGTCTGGGCGGGCCAAAGGAAGGGGAACCTTGGTGGTGTCTCAGTTTGAAAAATATCATGCCCGCCCCCGCCTCCGCGAGGGCAGGCTCCGGCGGGCATCCCATTGTTTTTAATCAAATGGGACCCCCGCCTTCGCGGGGGTGATTTCCAAAGTGAGACACTACCGGAACCTTTTGCCGCTTTTCACTTTCGATTCTGCTCATAACTGAACACGGAACATGCCATGGACATCCCGCGCATGATCGATGCCGCGCGCGCCTGCGTCGGCACGCCTTTTTGCCATCAAGGGCGCGCGCCAGGGGCGGGGCTGGACTGCATCGGCCTTGTGATCTGCGCCCTGCGCGCGGGCGGGATGGAGGGCCTGCGCGACCGGCGGAACTATTCCCGCCTGCCGGAGCCGGGCGCGCTGCGGCGGGCTCTGGAAACGCATGGATTTGCGCAGGCGGGCGGGCCGGAAGAAGCGGGCGATATTCTGCTGTTCCGCTTCAACCGCGCGCCGCAGCACGTGGCGCTGGCGGCGGGCGCGGGGCGGATGATCCACGCCTATGCGCCGCTGGGGCGCGTGGTGGAATGCGCCATCGGCCCCGGCTGGCGGCGGCGGCTGGTGGGAATCTGGCGGTTAAGCGCCCGGTAATTGGTGCTCGGCAAAAACTTCAGCCAAGCCAAATAAGAAATTTGTTTAGGGAAGGAATTAAAGAATGGGGTCTTCCTGTTTCCGTTCATGCGAAAGGCAAAGCTTTTCAAGTCCGACGCTTCACCCCACCCCCAACCCCTCCCTCAAGGGGAGGGGAGTCCGGTTTTTTCGCTTTGCATAAGTTTTTCCGCAATTGGCAATTGAACCGAGCACTAAGCACCGGCAACCAAGGATTTTCAAAATGGCTTCCATTCTTCTGACCGTCGCGGGCAACGTGGCGGGCAACGCCATCCTGCCCGGAATCGGCGGCGCGATTCTCGGCGGGCTCGGCGGCATGGCGGGGTCGCGGATCGACAACGCCCTGTTTGGCGGCGATACGGCGTTCAAGGGCCCGCGGCTTGAAAACCTGAAGGTGCAGGATTCCAGCTATGGCAACGGCATCCCCACGCTTTACGGCACGGTGCGCGTGGCGGGCAACGTGATCTGGGCGAGCGATCTGATCGAGACGATCAGTTCGGAGTCCGCCGGCGGCAAGGGCGGCGGCGGCGCGACGGTGGAAAAGGCGTCCTACGCGGTGGATTGCGCGATTGCGCTTGGCGCGGGCCCCATCGGCGGCATCCGCACCATCTGGGCCGACAGCAAGCAGATCTACAGCGATGGCCTCTGGGCCGACGGCGTGTTGTGGGATTCGGAGATTTACCTGGGCGCGGACGGCCAGGCGCGCTCGCCCCTGATGGAAAGCGCCTTGGGCGCGGACAATGTCCCGGCCTACCGGGGTCTTGCCTATGTGGTTCTGCACCGCTTGCAGCTTGGCAATTTCGGCAACCGCATTCCCAACCTGACCTTCGAGGTAACCGCGCCGGAGGCCGGCGCGAATCCGCTCTGGCTCGGCGGCGTGAATCCCGGCATCGGCGCGCGGGTGTCCAACACGCTGTGCTCGCAAAGCGTGCCGCCGGTTGCCAGCGCGACGCGGGGCGGCCGGATTCTGCGCGCGGTCGTGGGCGGCTTTCTGAACGAGGAGCCCGACAGCCGCTTCACCGCCGTGGAGTATGACGTGAGCGGCGACGCGCCGGAGGAAATCGCCCGCGCCACCAGCGCCGCGATCAGCGGGCATTATGATATCGAGAGCCTAAGCCTTGCCGCCGACCCGCCGGGCGCGAAAATCGTTTTCTTCATGCAGTATTTCGCGGGCGCCGCCGTGGCGCTCGCGCTTTACGACATCGCCGGCGCCGGCTTCGGCGCGGTGTGCGAGGATGCCCATGGGTCCTATGAAGGCGGGGCGCAGGTCGCCTGGCTGGACGACCAGCGCGTCGCCGTGTGGGAAAAGCAGGCTGCCGGCAAGGGCGTGCGCGTTTACGCCGTGGCCGGGCTGTCGCTCACGCCCGTCGGCTCCTTCGATGTGTGGGGCGCAAGCGCCGCCACGCGCCATCCCCTGCCTTTTGCCCATATGGCGCCGCTTCCCGACGGGCTGTTTATCCTGGCGGGCGACAGTTCCGGCACGCCGTCCACCATCTACGGCCGCGCCCTGCAATGGCAGAACAACAGCCTGACGGTCGGCGCCGAGCAGGTGGTGAGCGCCAGCGTTTATACCGGCGCGTCGGCGCAGAACACGCTGCTGTCCATCGGCGGCGGCGAGATGGTTCTGGCGCGCGCCACCGGCGCCACGCTGCGGCTGATCTCGTTCATCCCCTCGACGGGCGGCGTGACCATCACGCGCGACTGGACGGTGATCACCCTGACTCCCAACGGGCAGGTCAGCGTGAACGTGTCGAACGGGCGGCTGTTCTTCCTGCATGTGGCGTTTTCAACCGGCACGTTCCGCTATGGCGAGATCGGGCTGGAGGCGGGGAGCTTTTCGCTTTTGCTGGACACCACCGCGGTGGGCGGGGATTATTTCAACCCCGCCGGCGGCTATGCGGGCGCGCATGCGCTGGGGCGCTCGCGCTACATGGTGCTGAACGCCAATGTCGCCGACCTGATGACGCTCGTGGGGCTGTTTGAAAAGGCTTCGGCCGCGCAGGACCTGGCGGATGTCGTGGCCGATATTTTGCGGCGCGCGGGCTATGCGGAAAGCGATTACGACGTGAGCGCGCTGTCCGGCCTCCGCGTGAGCGGCTATGCCGTGCAGGGCCCTTCGCCCGCGCGCAACGCGCTGGCCCCGCTTGGGGAAGCTTTCAATTTTGACCTAGTTGAAAGCGATGGAATCCTGAAAGCCAGGGTTTATTCGGCGACGGCGGATGCCACGGTGGACGCGACGGAGTTGCGGGCGGTGGCCGAAGATGGCGAGCCGCCGCCTCGCGTCGCCAGCAGGCGCGCGCAGGAGCTGGACCTGCCGCGCGAGGTGGTGGTGAGCCATCTGGACCCCGAACGGGATTACCAGAAAGGCAGCCAGCGCGCCCGCCGCGCGCAAGGTCCGGCGCATGCCAGCGAGGAGCTTTCGATCCCCCTGGCGCTTTCGGCGGAAGAGGCCAAGGCGCTGGCGGAAAACAAGCTGTTCCGCGCCTGGGGCGAACGGGAGGCGCTGGACATCAGCCTGTCGCGCGCCTTCGTGGCGCTGGACCCCGGCGACGTGGTGAGCGTGGAAAGCCGCCTGATGCGTCTGACCGGCCTCGCCGCTTCCGGCGGGCGCATCGCGGCGGAAGGCGTGGCGCTGGACGCCGCGGCCCTGGGCGGAAACCCGGACGCCCTGGCGGATTCCGGCCAGGGCGGCCAGCGCATTGCCATGGAAGCGGTGGCGACCACGCTCCACCTGATGGACCTGCCCCTGTTGCGCGAGGCCGACGACCAGCCCGGCTATTATGTAACGGCCAGCGGGCGCGCGGGCTGGAAAGGTGCCGCGCTTTACCGCTCCTACGACGATACAAGCTGGACGCAGACCGCCCGCTTTACCCTTCCCGCCACCTGCGGCGTCGCCATCACGGCCTTGCCGGCGACCCGCGCGGAATATCCCGACCGGGCGAACAGCGTGACCATCGGCCTGCTGCGCGGCAGCGTTTCGGGCTGCACCGAGGCCCAATGGCTGGCGGGCGCCAATGCCGCCCTGCTGGGCGATGAAATTATCCAGTTCGGCGCGGTCGGCCTGAATGCCGACGGGTCGGTGACGCTGTCGGACCTCCTGCGCGGGCGCAGGGGAACGGAAAGCGCCATGAACGGCCATGGCGTGGGCGAGCGCTTTGTCCTTTTGCAAAACGAGACGGCACGCTTCCTGCCGCTGACCCTGGGCGACCGGGACCGGACCATCCATTTCCGCGCGCCGTCCACGGGGCAGGAGCTGGACAGCCTGGCCAGCGCCCCGTTCGCGCCGCAGCTCCGAACAATAGCGCCGCTTGCGCCCGCGCATCTTGCCGGCGCGCGCGACGATTCCGGCAACCTGACCGTGAGCTGGGTGCGCCGCGCCCGCAAAAACGCCGAATGGGTCGACGGCATCGACGTGCCGCTGGACGAGGACGCGGCGCTCTACGATCTCGACATTCTGGATGGCGCCAACGTGGTGCGGCAGTTCCAGGACCTGACATCCGCCAGCGCCGGTTACACGGCGGCGATGCAGGCGGAAGATTTCGGCGCGGCGCAAGCGGCGGTGAGCGTCGCCGCATACCAGAAAAGCGCGCGTTACGGCCGGGGCGCGGCCGCGGCCGGGACGGTATGACATGAGCGGGCGCAGCTTCACCCTGGGCCGGCATGTTTCCCTCAGCCTTGTCCTGGCGCTGTTTTTGCAGGCGGCGGCGGTGATCTGGTGGAGTTCGGCCCACGAGACGCGCGGCCATTTCCGCGACCAGAAAATCCGGGTCGTCGAGCAGAGGCTGGACATGGAGAGTGCGCGGCAGCTCGATATCCTACAGCGTCTGGCGCGCCTGGAAGCGCTGGCCGAAAGCAATGCCGGCGTGCTGCGGCGCATTGAAACCCGCCTGAAGAAGGACGCGCCATGACCGGTCCCGTGAACATGAACGGTCCCGTGAAAAGGCCGGTCAGCCGGAAGGGGCTGGACCTGATCAAAAAATACGAGGGGCTTTCGCTGAAAGCCTATCGCTGCCCGGCGGGCGTTCTGACCATCGGCTATGGCCACACGTCCAGCGTCGCCGAAGGCGACGCGATTACCGAAGAACAGGCCGAAAAGCTGTTGCGCGCCGACCTGCGCGCGGCGGAGGACGGCGTGCAGCGTCTTGTCTGCGTGGCGCTTTCCGACAACCAGTTCGCGGCGCTGGTGAGCTTTGCCTTCAACGTGGGATTGGGGGCGCTGTCGCGCTCGACGCTTTTGAGCCTCCTCAACCGCGGATGGTATGACCAGGTTCCCGCCCAGTTGCTGCGGTGGACCCGCGCCGGCGGGCGCGTGCTGGCCGGCTTGCAGCGGCGCCGACGCGACGAGGCGGCGCTGTGGAGCATGCCAGAAATCAGAGGTCAGAAGTCAGAAATCAGAAATAGGGATGAAGACAATGCTTGAAACCATCCTTGGCAGCGTCGCAAAGCTGCTGGATAAAATCATTCCCGATCCCGCGGCCAGGGACGCCGCCAAGCTGGCCCTGTTGCAGGCCGAAAACCGGCAGGCGCTTTCCGAGATGCAGGCGCAGCTTTCCGCCATTCTGGCGGAAGCGCGCAGCGCCGATCCCTGGACCAGCCGCGCGCGGCCCAGTTTTTTGTATGTCATGTATTTTATTGTGCTGGCCTGCGTGCTGGGCGGGATTGCGGGCATCTGGTTCCCGGCCGAGACGCAAGCCGCGGCGCGGAACATAAACGCGCTGTTGAAGGCGATTCCTTCCGATCTCTACACCCTGTTCGGGCTCGGCTATCTGGGCTATGCCGGCGCGCGAAGCTTTGACAAGTGGCGGGGGAAGTAGAATTCAGGATCTAGGAGCTAGGATCCAGGGGCTAGGTTCAATGAACAATGACCAACACGAACATTCCCACAACCCGGCTTCGCTAAAGCTCCGCCGGGTCGTTTTGCAAGCTCGTCTTGCGTAGCCGAAGGCGAAGCAGGGAAGCGGGAATCCCATTTATCTTCAAAAACAAATGGGATTCCGGGTCGCGGTTGCCGCGCAACCTTGCCCGGAATGTTCATCTCGTCTTTTCAATGACTTGAGTTTAATTGTCCATTGAACCTAGTTACTTTCATAAAAGTATTGTAACTTCTCCTTCTGTCAAACTCGGAGGAAACGTCACATGGGACTTGATATTTTCAAAAGCCGGTACGCTACAGCAAGAGGAAAAACCCAGCCTGGACAGGCGATGGGAGTAAGTGAAGAAACAACCGTCATTGGCATTGAACCTATAAAAACAAGATTTTTAAGGGCGAAGAGATTAATTGTGAAGTTTGCAAATGGGGAATCCGTGATAGTCCATCCAAACCATTTTCCTGCCGATAAAGTCCCCGTGGGCATGAAGGTGACCCTTGAATGGGTGGCAAATCTTGCCAAAACGCCTCTTCTGGCATATAGGGAAGCTCAGTTTGGTTATAGAGATGCAGGTATAGACCTATGTCATACTGTTGCGCAAATGGGTGGCCGTGATGTTGGTATGAATGTTGGTCTGCATCCATGGACAGGTTCATATGGGCGATTTTCGGGGAAATTTGCCGGGTTTTCCGCTGCAAAGCGACCGAGAAGGCTAGTTTGGCCCTATTTGTCTGGCAAGGGAAGGGCCCCCGCCGCCTGGAGGATGGGGAAAGGAACCTTAACTATATCACGACTTGATTCCTAGGTTCAATGAACAATGACCAACACAAACATTCCCGCGACCCGGCTACGCTAAAGCTACGCCGGGCCTTTTTGCAAGTGCGCCCCGCGAAGCCGAAGGCGAAGCAGGGAAGCGGGAATCCCATTTGTTTTCAAAAACAAACTGGATTCCGGGTCGCGGTTGCCGCGCAACCTTGCCCGGAATGTCCGTTTGGCTTTTTCAATGACTTAAGTCTAATTGTCCATTGAACCTAATGCCCTAACACCCGAACACCCGAATACCCTAAAACTAGTCTTTCTTCCCGCCCGCTTCGGGCTCCGTCTTCGCATTCACCTGGGTGATGGTGCTTTTGACCACCGTGACCTTCACGCCGTCCGCGATTTCGACCACCGCTTCGTCGCCCTCCACCTTCGCCACCGTGCCGATGAGGCCGCCGCCGGTGACCACCCGGTCGCCCCGGCGCAGGCCTTCGACCATGGCCTTGTGTCGCTCATATTTCTTTTGCTGCGGGCGGATGAGCATGAAATAGAAAACGCCGAAAATAAGCAGCAGCGGCAGGAACTGCATCAGCGCCCCTTCCATCGTGTTCTGCCCGTCGGGCGGCGTGGCGGCGGCGGGAGTTTCCGCGGTTTGGGCATAGGCCTTGGAAATCAGGGAAAACATGGGCAAGCCTGTGGGAAGGACGATCATTGAGGAAGCGGTTGTTATGGCCGATGCGCCGCTTTTTGGCAAGGCGGAAGCGGTTCTCAGCCTTGTTCGAGGGGGAATCCGGCCTGAAAAATCACCCCAAGGCCTTGCCGGATGGTCTGTTTCGGCCGCCATTGCAAGAGACTTTCGGCAACGGACAGGTCAACCCGCGCGGGTTCGGTCAGCGCAAGGGCCGTCATGCCATAGCCGATGCAGCCCGCGGCGAAGCGCAACAGGCCGGGTGAATAATTCAGCAGCCACGGGCGCGGAAGGTTCGCGGCGCGTGATGTTTCAAGAATAAAGTCGCGCACCGAAATCTGGTCGGCATCGCGGATGGGAACGACGCCGCTTCGCATGGGCGCGCGGGCCAGCGCATGCCCCATGAAATCGCAAATCGTGTCGATGCCGACGAAGGCGCGCGGTTCCGTAAGCCCGCCAAAGGGCATGGGCAGGCGTTTTCGTATCATGCGCAGCAAAAGGGAAAAGCTGCCCGGCGCGCCGGGGCCATAGACGCCGGGGAGCCGCACGCAGATAACGGCCATATCCTTTTTTTGCGCCAGCAATAATTTTTCCGCCTCGCGCTTGCTGGCGCGGTAGGGAAACTCTTTCCACGCCCTTGCAAAGGTGATCCGCCCCTGATGGCAAAGATCATCCAGCACTTGCGCGCCTATGGTGCTGATGAAGACAAACCGCCTCACCCCGGCTTTTTCCGCCAGCCCGGCCATGCGCAGCGCGAAATCGACGTTGTCGCGGCGATAGATGGCGTCGTTCCCCTTCGTGCCGCGCCGGATATGCACGCGCGCGGCGGCATGGATCACGGCGTCATGACCCGCAAAAACCGACGCGCCGTTCCAGCGTTCTTCGTGATAGTCCGGCGCTTCGACCAGGGAAACGTTCTTTACAGGCGTAAAATTCCCCGCATGGCGGGCCAGAACCGTCACCCGGCACCCCTGCGACGCCAGGGCTCGCGCCAGATGGCCGCCGATGTAGCCCGTGCCGCCGGTGATGAGGATATTCATCGCAAAACAGCTTTCAGGGAACCGTGACAAAAGGCAAAAATGCCGCCATAGATCATCCATGGAAAACAGTGTTCTTGTTATAACCGGCCCGACCGGCTGCGGCAAATCCGCGCTCGCGCTGGCGCTGGCCGAAGCGCGGGGCGGAACGATCATCAACGCGGACTCCATGCAGGTTTATGACCTCTATCCCCGCCTCACCGCCCAGCCGGACGAAAAAGACCGCGCCCGCGCGCCGCACCGGCTGTATTCCTGTGTCTCGCCGCCGGAAAAATGCTCGGCCGGGCTTTGGGCGCAAAGCGCCGAGACCGTAATCGCCAATATTCTGGCCAAAGGCGGCCTGCCCATTTTGACCGGCGGCACGGGGCTTTATCTTGAATTTCTGTTGATGGGACGTTCCGGCATTCCCGGCGTGCCTGAAGAAACCCTGATAAAAGCCCGTCAGGATTATGAAAAACTCGGCGGCGAAGCCGTGCTTGAGAGGCTGAAGGCTGCCGGCCCGGAAACGGCGGCGCGGTTGAATCCCGGCGATTCCGCGCGGGTGATACGGGCCTGGTCCGTCTATCTTGAAACCGGCAAGGGCATCGGCCACTGGCAGAAGGAAGGTTTTCGCCCGCCCGCGCATGAATGGAGCCACAAAACCATTTTCATGCTGCCGGGACGCGCGCGGCTTTATATCGGCATCGACCGGCGCTTTTCAAAAATGGTGGAGAACGGCGCGCTGGAGGAAGTAGAAGCCGCCATGGCGCGCAATATTCCGGCGGACCACCCCGCCCACAAGGCCCACGGCGCGCGCGAACTGCAACATGTGATTGAAGGGCGCTGGACGCTGGAGCAGGCCATTGCCCGCGCGCGCCAGGTGACGCGCAACTACGCCAAGCGCCAGTTCACCTGGCACAAAAACCGCTTCATGAAGAACGAGGAAAAAGCGGGACGGCCGTTTCTGGCCCTTGAAGGCGCGGATTTGGCGGAAAATCTGGCGGTCTCTATGAAATTTTCTGTTCTGACTAGAGTCTGAACTCAATTAGAAATGGATCAAATCAAACAGATAACTGCTCATTCCGGCGCCCGGCTTCGCCTGGCGGCTACGCCGAGGTCTTGGCGCATCCGTCGCGCCGAAGCTTGCGGAGGCGGAGAAGCCGGAATCCAGCAACCGCCGAAGGCGGTTGCATGTTGCCGAAGGCAACATGCTGGACCCCGGCTGGAGCCTGCCCCTGCGAAAGCAGGGGCCGGGGTGAGAAGCTGTTTTTTGAATGAAAAGCTTGTTTAATTGAGTCCAGACCCTAATAATCCAGAATGGCCTCATAGGACCGCTGGTATTATTTGCCTGGACTTACCCCGTTGACGCTTTGGCCGCGGCTTTCTAAGGTATGCTCCCTTCTGTGGATAACTTTGGGGCAGGCCCAAATACAAAGGCACTGGACCCCGGCTGGAGTTTACCCCCGCGACCCGTCTTCGCTAAAGCTACGCCGGGCCGTTTTGCAAACTCGCCCTGCGGAGCCGAAGGCGAAGCAGGGAAGCGGGGGCCGGGGTGAGAAACCTGTTTTATTTGGGCCAAACTCTGGGAAGCGGGAAAACCATGCGTATGACCGGCGCGGACATCATCATCAAGGCCCTTCGTGATCACGGGGTGGAGATCGTTTTCGGCTATCCCGGCGGCGCGGTCCTGCCGATTTACGACGCCATTTTCAAGCAGAACGACATCCGCCACATCCTGGTGCGGCAGGAAGGCGGCGCGGTTCATGCCGCCGAAGGCTATGCGCGCTCCACCGGCAAGGTGGGCGTGGCGCTCGTCACCTCAGGTCCCGGCGCCACCAACGCCGTGACGGGCCTGACCGACGCCCTGCTGGATTCCATTCCCCTCGTATGTCTTTCGGGGCAGGTGCCCACGCATCTGATCGGCAACGACGCCTTTCAGGAATGCGACACCACCGGCATCACCCGTCCCTGCACCAAGCATAATTATCTGGTGAAGAACACCGAAGACCTCGCCCGCGTCATTCACGAGGCGTTTCACATTGCCGCCAATGGCCGCCCCGGCCCGGTGGTGATCGACGTGCCCAAGGACGTGCAGCTTAACGAGGGCAGCTATATCGCCCCCTCCATGGTGGAATTTCCGCATTACCAGCCCAAAACCGTGGGCGAGGACGGGCTGATCGCCCGCGCCGTGGAAATCATGGCCGACGCCGAACGGCCCATCTTTTACACCGGCGGCGGCGTAATCAATTCGGGCGCGCGGGCCAGCGCCGCCTTGCGCAAGCTTCTGAAGCTGACCGGCTATCCCGTGACCAGCACGCTGATGGGCCTTGGCGCCGTGCCGTCGAATGATCCGCAATACCTCGGCATGGTGGGCATGCATGGCAGCTATGAGTCCAACCTCGCCATGTATCATTGCGACGTGATGATCAATATCGGCGCGCGTTTCGACGACCGCGTGACCGGCAAGCTGTCGGAATTCTCGCCGAAATCAAAAAAAATCCACGTGGATATCGACGCCAGCTCCATCAACAAGACCGTGGCGGTGGATATCCCCGTCATCGGCGACGCCGGCACGGTGCTGGAGCAGATGCTCAAGGCCTGGCAGGCCAAAAACCACAAGCCGGACAAACAGGCTCTCGACAAATGGTGGGCGCAGATCAACCAGTGGCGGGCGAAGAAATGCTTCGGCTACCGCAAGTCGGACACCGTCATCAAGCCGCAATACGCGCTGGAGCGCCTGCGCGAGTTGACCAGGGACCGCGACGTGTATTTTACGACGGAAGTCGGCCAGCACCAGATGTGGGCCGCGCAATTCCTGGATTTGCAGGAGCCGCATCACTGGATGACCTCCGGCGGGCTCGGCACGATGGGCTACGGGCTCCCCGCCGCCATCGGCACCCAGCTTGCGCATCCGGGCAGCCTGGTGGTGGATATCGCCGGCGAGGCGTCCATCATGATGAACATCCAGGAAATCTCCACCGCCGTGCAGCACCGCCTGCCCATCAAGGTGTTCATCCTCAACAACCAGTGGATGGGCATGGTGCGCCAGTGGCAGGAGTTGATCCATGGCGGACGCTATTCGCACAGCTACACGGCCGCCCTGCCCGATTTCGTGAAGCTGGCCGAGGCCTTCGGCGGCGTCGGCCTGCGCGCCGAAAAGCCCGCCGACCTTGACGGCGTGATCGCGGACATGCTGAAAACCGACCGGCCCACCCTTGTCGACGTCTGCGTGGACGAGAAGGAAAACTGCTTCCCCATGATCCCCGGCGGCCGGGCGCATTACGAAATCCTGCTTGGCCCCGACCAGGACATCTCCTCCGCCACCCCCGACGAGGGGCTGGTTCTTGTTTGACCCATGAAATTCGACCGCCCTTACCTGCTCCACATCAAGGATTATCTGGGAAAAATCGGCGCGGCCCGTGCGAAGGGCCGGGAAGCGTTGTGCGCCGACCCCATGCTTGACGGCATGGTCACGCTCAACCTCGTCAGGATCGGCGAATGCACGGCGAAGCTTTCGCCTGAGCTTCGCGCCGCCGCTCCCGTGGACTGGGAGATGATCTTCTCCCTGCGCGATCTTGCCGACCCCGATGATCCCCGCCGGGATCCCGCAATCCTCTGGAACCTGATAAACGGGAATTTGCGGGAACTGGAAGCTTTTGTTCTCGAAAAAACCACCGAAACGGACACATCCACGCTCTTCCCCGCGGCGCGAACAGCCCTCCCCGGCTTTATCCGGCAAAAGCGCGACGACCTTTACCGCGCCGCCGGGAAGCACGGCATCAGCAACATAAGGGTGTTCGGCTCTTTCGCGCGCGGGGAGGAAAAACCGGACAGCGACCTTGACATCCTTGTGCATTTTGACGCCACCCGGACGGGCAGCGGTCTTTCCTTTCTCGAATTCCGGGACGAGGCGGAAAAAATCCTGAATAAAAAAATCGATATTGTGCTGGATGGAGGCCTTTCCCCCCATATCGGGCCTTACATTTTGCGCGAGGCCGTGGCGTTATGAATGATGTGCCGGACTGCATGCGCAGGCTCGCGGAGCATATCCGCAGGATCGACGAAGGCCGGGGAACGGACAAGGACCTCTTTCTTGCCAACCACACCATTCATGATTACGTTGTATTTCAGTTGGTTCAAATCGGTGAACTCGCAAGAAAGCTTCCCGAAGGCTTCCGGCGGGAACAGGCCGCCATTCCCTGGCAGGAGATGATCGCCTTTCGCAATGTTCTGGTGCATAATTACGAAGCGCTTGATCTGGACGTCGTCTGGAACATTGTCGAATCCGACCTCCCGGCGCTGCGCCGGTTTGTCTTGGACTACATGGATAAACAAAAATGACGAACTTTTCTGATCCCACCCATCAGCGCCACGTGTTTTCGGTTCTTGTCAGCGACGAGCCGGGGGTGCTGGCCCGCGTCATCGGCCTGTTTTCGGGCCGCGGCTACAATATCGAAAGCCTGGCCGTCGCCAATGTGGATGCCGAGGCGGGGCTGTCGCGCATCACCATCGTCTCCACCGGCACGCCCATGATCCTTGAGCAGATCGAGGCGCAGTTGAACCGCATCGTGCCGGTGCGCAAGGTGGTGGACATCACCCGCGAAGGTCCCACCATTGAGCGCGAAACGGCGCTGGTGAAGGTGAAGGGCGATGGACCGCAGCGCATGGAAGCTTTGAAGGTGGCCGAGGCCGCGGGCGCGGTTTCGCGCGACGCCTCGCCGGAGGCTTTTGTCTTTGAAATCACCGGCACGCCGGGCGGGATTGACGGTTTCGTGGGCCTGATGCGCCCGCTGGGGCTGATCGAGGTTGTGCGCTCCGGCGTGCTGGGCCTGTCGCGCGGCGCGAAATCCGCATAAATGAAGGAAAGGAGAAAACCGTGGCCCCACTTCCCGAAGGCGTGACCGTTCAGAAACTGGAAGGCAAGCGCGATCTTGCCGAGTGCAAGGCCATCCGCGCCACGGTGTTCGTGGACGAGATGAAGGTTTCCGCTTCCGTTGATTCCGACGGGCTGGACGTGTTCCACACCCATTACCTTTTGAAGCAGGGCGGCAAGAACATCGGCACCGCGCGGCGCAAGGTGAACCCCATGGGCGAGGGCAAGATCAGCCGCGTTTGCTTCTTGCAAGAGGCGCGCGGCAAGGGTCTGGGCAAGGCCTTCATGAACTACATCCTTTCCGACATGAAGAAGGAAGAAAAGCACCTGAAGACGGTCAAGGTCAGTTCGCAGGTGCAGGCCGCGCCCTTTTATGAAAAGCTGGGCTTCGAGAAAACCGGCGACGAATACATGGAAGCCGACATTCCCCATATCGCCATGGTGTGGGATGCGAAAGCCAACATGGTTTAGGGAGAACGGTCCTCCATTATAACTCATCGTCATTGCGCGGAGGCCCGCAAGGGCCGGCGAAGCAATCCAGTATTTCAAATATGTAAGTTTTCTGGATTGCTTCGCTCCCTCCGGCCCCCCGCAACGACTTTCATTCAACCGAAAGGAAAACAGCGATGCGCGTATATTACGATCACGATGCGGACGTGAACCTTATCAAGTCGAAAAAGATGGTCATTGTCGGCTATGGCAGCCAGGGCCACGCCCATGCGCAAAACCTGCGCGACAGCGGGGTGAAGGAAGTCATCATCGCGCTGCGCGAAGGCAGCGCCAGCGCCAAAAAGGCCACCGAGGCCGGGTTCAAGGTGATGACTCCCGCCGAAGCCGCGAAAGCCGGCGACGTGGTGATGATCCTCGCCCCCGACGAATTGCAGGGCGATCTTTATCGTGAGCATCTGGCCGGCAACATGAAGAAAGACGCGGCGCTGGCCTTCGCCCATGGCCTCAACATCCATTTCAACCTGATTGAGCCGCGCAAGGATCTTGACGTGTTCATGGTCGCGCCCAAGGGCCCCGGCCATACGGTGCGTTCGGAATACCAGAAGGGCGGCGGCGTCCCCTGTCTCGCCGCCGTGGCGCAGGACGCCAGCGGCAAGGCGATGGAGCTTGCGCTTTCCTACGCTTCCGCCATCGGCGGCGGACGCGCGGGCATTATCGAAACCTCTTTCCGCGAGGAGTGCGAAACCGACCTGTTCGGCGAGCAGGTGGTGCTGTGCGGCGGCCTTTCCGCGCTGATCCAGGCGGGATTCGAAACGCTGGTGGAAGCCGGCTACACCCCGGAAATGGCCTATTTCGAATGCTGCCACGAGGTGAAGCTGATCGTCGACCTGATCTACGAGGGCGGCATCGCCAATATGCGCTACTCCATCTCGAACACCGCGGAATACGGCGACTACACGCGCGGCCCGCGCATCGTCACCGACGAAACGAAGGCCGAGATGAAGCGTATCCTTGCCGACATCCAGACGGGCCGCTTCGCCCGTGACTGGATGCTGGAGAACAGGGTCGGCCAGCCCAACTTCAAGGCCATGCGCCGCCGCCATGCCGGACACCCGGTGGAAAAAGTGGGTGAAAAGCTCCGCGCCATGATGCCCTGGATCGGCAAGAACAGGCTGGTGGACAAGGCGAGGAATTGATAGCTTTTTGTAACTACGAAAAGCTTGACTCCCATGCCTGTCACGGGTAAACTGTGATGAAAATCGAGTTTGATCCCCGCAAATCGGAACGAAACCGGTCCACGCGGGGACTGCTCTTTGAAAGGGTGGACGATTTCGAATGGGAGTCTGCGGTTTGTGCGGAAGATGTCCGCCACGCTTACCCGGAGCGGCGTTTTGTCGCTCTGGGTTATGTTGGAGCCCGGCTCCATGTCTTGTGCTTCACGCCTGTCGCAAGCGGCATAAGAGTTATCAGCTTTCGCAAGGCAAATGTCCGGGAGGTCCGGTATTATCATGAAGAAAAAGCCGCTGACGACGAAATCGGGTGAGGTGCGCCCTCTCAGCCGCGCCACGGTCAGGTCCATGCGTCCCGCGGCCAAGGCGCTGCCGCCGAAACTTGTTGCCGTCTTGCCAAAGCGCCGCGCCGGACAAAGAGGACCCCAGCGCGCGCCAACGAAGGAACAGGTCACCTTACGCCTTGACGCCGATATACTTGATTTTTTCAAGTCCTTCGGGCCCGGCTGGCAAACGCGCCTGAACGACACGCTCAAGGGCCTGATTGAAAAGCGATAGGCTACGCCGCTCTTGTCCTAGGCCGGACGGCCCAGCCGCCAGAGATAGCGGAACTGTTCGCGCATCGCGCCGGCAATGGTGGCGTTGCGGATCGTAAAAATCTGCATTTTGCGCCACAAAACATAGGCCACGCGGTCGGCGTAGATGCAGTAAGACAGCTTGCCGATCAGTTCCGGCGGCAAGACACGGTAATTCTGGCGCGGAAAATTGAAGCGCGTCGCGCCTTCCGGCGCCAGCGTGCGCGTACGAATGCCCATGCGCCGGACCCAGCGCTTGAATTCCTGGTGGGATTCGCGGCCATGAAGGGCCCAAAGGCGGTCGTCGGTTGACACGTCATAAATTTCCGCGCCCGGCTTGCGCACCGCCGCAAAGAAATCCTCGTTTAGCCGGAAGACAAAATCCTTTCCGGCATGCCGCGTGATGGACGTGACCTCGCCCGTCCGGCGAAGGCCGCCGGAGATAAACTCAATCCCCGCTTCCTCCAGCGCCGCCCTGATCGTCGCCAGGGTTTTTTTGCGCGTCCCCACTCCTCCCTGCTCAAACCCCGCGATGGCATTGACGGAAAGCCCGGCGGCGCGGGCAAGGTCGGCCTGCTGCCAGTCGAGAAGCGCGCGCGCCGCTTTCACGGTTTCCGGCAAAAGAAGGGGGCTCGAAGACATTTGAACTATTATTACCTTTTATTTATGTATTAAAAGTTACGATAACCTTTTATATAAAAATCCGGAAATTCTTTCCGCGCGCCGGATTAATGATGGCTTTTTGGAACCCGTGGAAAGCCGCCATGCATAAAATGCTCAATCGTTTGCCGCCGCTTGTCTGTCTTTGCGCCTTGCTGGCGGCCGCCCTGTTTCTTCTGTCCCCCAGAGAGTCCCGAACCGGCCGGGCCGAGCCGGTCTTTGAAAGGGTCATGCGCGCGCAAATCCTGCGCTGCGGCTATGTTCCGTGGGAGCCCTATATCATCAAGGACGCCAATACCGGGCACATCACCGGGCTTTATCATGACTACATGGAGGCGCTCGGCAAGGCGCTGGGCCTGAAGATCGACTGGGCGGCGGAGGTCGGCTATGGCGATATCGCGGTCGCCCTTGAGGCGGGCCGCATCGACGCCATGTGCAACGGCATCTGGCCAAACGCCGCCCGCGCGCGGCGCATGGATTTCGGCAGGCCCATCGCCTTCAATCCCATTCACGTTTATGCCCGCGCGGACGACAACCGTTTCGACGGGTCCCTCGCGGCGATTGACGACCCCGGCGTAACCATCGTTTCACTCGATGGCGCGGCGGGAACCGTTATCGCGGCCAGTGATTATCCGCGCGCAAAAACCATCCAGCTTTCCCAGCTCGCCAGCGGGGCCGAGTTGTTTCTGAATGTGGCCACGGGAAAAGCCGATGTGGTTTTTTCCGATTCCGCCATCGCCGGGCTGTTCATGGAAGCCAATCCCGGAATGATCCGCAAAATTCCGCGGGCGGCGCCTGTTCGCGTTTTCGGTAACGCCATCGTTCTGGCGCAAGGCGAAACCAGGCTTCGCCGCATGCTGGATATCGCCACGGATGAATTGCTGCAAAATGGAACCGTCGAGAAGATTATCACGCGCCATGAAAAATTTCCGGGCTCCATTCTGCGCGTGGCGGAACCTTATAAGGAAAACATTACAACTCATTGAAAAACCTGCGCTTTGCATCATGGCCGTCGCAAGCCGATGGCGTTTTCCCGGTCGCACAGCCTTATTCTCCCTGAACCATGTCCGTCCTTGATATTCTTGTAAATTACCACGCCGCCTTTTGGCAGGGTCTTGGCGTTACGCTGAAGCTGTGCGGCATCATCTGGCTTTGCGGGCTCGCGGGCGGCGTGGCGCTGGGAATAAGCGCCGCGCGTTACCGCAAGAACTGGGGGCGGCTGACGCAGGGGGCCGCCTTCGCCCTGTCGGCGATACCCACGCTGGTCGTGCTGTTCTGGCTGCATTACCCGGCGCAGGCCATGTTCAACGTCGTGATTGATCCTTTTTACACGACGGCTTTCGCCCTTTCGCTGGTCAACCTGTTCGCCGTGGGCGAGACGGTGCGTCAGGCCGTGCGGGATTTTCCCCGGCAATACATCGACGCCGGGCTGGTTTATGGCCTCGGCGCGCACGCGTTGATCCTGAAAATCCAGATGCCGATCCTTTTCCGCCAGCTTCTGCCGGGATTACTGGTGCTTCAGGTCAACATGCTGCATGCCACGCTGTTCGCCAGCCTGATTTCGGTGGAAGAAATTTTCCGCGTCGCGCAGCGCGTCAACAGCATGGTTTACCGGCCGGTCGAGATCTACACGGCGCTGGCCTTCTTTTTCCTTCTGGTCTGCCTGCCGGTCAACCTGCTCGCGGCGTGGCTGAAAAAACGCTATACGCGCGACGTGTCGGAGCGCTGATGATGCTGACCGCGCGCCAGTTATCTTTCGGCTATGAAGAAAAGCCTGTTTTCCATCATATCGACCTATGCGTGGAGCCGGGAAAAATCACCGTGCTGACGGGGCCAAGCGGCGCCGGCAAGACAACCCTGCTGCGCTGCCTTGCCCTTCTGGAACATCCGCGGGCCGGAGCCATTCACGTCGATGATGACGTGTTTTCCTTCCCGCGAAAGCCGGGCGCGCGCCCCGCCCCGCCATGGCCGAAACTGACCGCCGTGTTCCAGCAGCTTTTTCTTTGGCCGCATCTGACCTTGCGTGAAAACATTCTTCTGCCCGCCCGGTGCCGCCGCGTCCGCGACGCGCAGGCCATGCTGGAAAAGCTGGCCGGGTCTTTCGACATGGGCGCGTTTATGGACCGCTACCCCAATGAGGCTTCGCTGGGGCAAAGGCAAAGGGCGGCGCTGGCCCGCGCGCTGATCCTGAAACCGCGTTATCTTCTGCTGGATGAGATCACCTCAGCCCTCGACGTCGAGCAAATCTCCAGGATTCTCGGCCATCTCAAGAGCCTGCGCGACAGCGGGACCGGTCTTTTCATTGTCACGCACCTGCTGGGCTTCGCCCGCGACGCGGCGGACCGGGTTCTTTTCCTTGATCAGGGCGCGATAATCGAAAGCGGCGGCGCGGACATTCTGCGCGCGCCAAAAAGCGCGCGGCTCAAAAAATTTCTTTCGATGGTGTCGGCCGCGGCTTAAGCGGCCGGAAGCGCCGGGAGCCCTTCGCTTTACCGCGGCGGAGCGGCTTCCGCCTCATGCGGCTCCAGCGGCGCCCAATGGAGCGTGGGGGCATGGGTATCGCCATCGCTTTGCAGCTCTTCGTTCTCAATCTTGGCCGCGATGATCCTGCGCAGGTAATCCAGCGCATCCGCGGTGGCAAGCCCGCGGGTGGAGAGCTTCGCGGCGATGGCGTCGATTTCCTCCGGCTGGAAATGGCCGGAATTTTCCTCTTCGGGACGCATCACGCAGCGCACGATGTCGTCATAGACTTCGCGGCCCATTTCGCTGTTCATGATGCCGTCGAAATACCGGAGCCCGTTCTTCTTCTCCCAGATGAGCTGAAGGCCAAGCTTCATCATGTTGGTCAGGAGCACGAAATAATTCCTGATCTGCCGGACCGCCTCGCCTTCCTTTTTCGCCGGGCGGGTGGCGCTGTTCATCTGGTCAAGAATAATATGGTTCATGAGAAACAAGGCTCCCCGTTGAAATGGCTTGTTTCCCACTCTACAGGCATGGCGTTAAAAGCTTTTAAATGGAGCGGTTTTACCGGTATTCCGCCGGGAAAAGCCGGTAAATCAGACGGTTTTATGGTTACCAAACAGTTCATCGTCGGTCAGGGGGCGGCTGCGGCGCTTGGCTTCCTCTCCCTTGCGGTGCTCGGAAAAGGCCCCAAGCGCCGTTTTGGCCCATACATTATTGCCCGGAACGCCTTCGCTCAGGTTCAGGCAGGGATAGTCCTTGCGGGCAATATCGAACAACAGGCAGTCGTGCCATTGCGGCAGGCCGAAAATATACTCCTCCACATAATAAACCCGCATGAAGTCCAGAATGGCCTTCGTGCCCGGATGACGCAGGTTGAACGCCATGAAGCCGCATTCGCTGTGGTCCCAGTCCTTTCGGCCCAGATAACTGCAGGCCTGGCTTTCGCCGGGCAACACGCCCGCCAGTTCCTCCAGCGTCACCGGCCTTTTGAACACCGCGTCCCCGTCCCACCACACCAGACAATCCGTCACGCCCGTAGCCATCAGCCGGTCATGGTGCTCCTTGAGAAAAAAGAACTTATGGCAAAAACGCACCGCCTGAAGCCGGTAATTCGTGGGGTGATCCTTGCCCGCGTTGCGCGCGGCAAAGGCCTGATGGTCGGGCCCCCAGCCGCAAAAAACGTCATCACCGGGACCAAGCCGCGGGAGGACCTCCGGCCTTAGCGTATCATCATCAAGGCCGACCCCGATCCGCACCTCCGGCGGCAGGCAGCGGCGCATGGAAGCCACCGCCTCGGCCGCATAAATCCGCCAGGCCGTATTCGGAAAAGTCGTGAAAAAACAAAGGCGCATGAATTCTTTTACCAAAAATCGCGCGCGCGGTCATCCAGTCGCGCATGCGTTTCGTAGAAAAGGTATCCCACGGAGCGGATTGAATAAACAGCCGGAAAGGCCTATATCGCTCTATACCGCTTCCACCCATGAAACCCCTGATGATGGAGTATGCCATGTTGACCGTTGGCGATGCCTTTCCCCAATTCCAGCTCAAGGGCGTCGTCGGCCTCGACCTGAACGACGCCTTCAAGGATTTCAACAACGCCTCCGACAAGGGCAAGTGGAAGGTTTTCTTCTTCTGGCCGAAGGATTTTACCTTTGTCTGTCCCACCGAAATCACCGCTTTCGGCGACATGAACAAGCCGTTCAACGAGCGCGGCGCGGTTGTGTATGGCGTGAGCACCGACAGCGAATTCGTGCATCTGGCCTGGCGCACCCATCACCCCGGCCTGAAAAACCTGCCCTTCCCCATGCTGTCCGACATCAAGCGCGAGCTTTCGGAAGCCCTTGGCATCCTCGACAAGAACGAAGGCGTATGCCTGCGCGCCACCTTTATCGTGGACCCGCAGGGCGTCATCCAGTTCGCCGCCGTCAACAGCCTGGGCGTCGGCCGCAATGTGGACGAGGTTCTGCGCGTGATCGACGCCCTGCAAACCGGCGAGCTTTGCCCCTGCAACTGGAAGAAGGGCGAGGATGTGCTAAAGGTGGCCTGATACGGGTCCGTGCCTTTCGGAAAGCACAAGTCTTCGGCACGAATTGCAAGCGAACCGCAGAGCGGACAGTGGGTCCGTTTGCCCCCTCGGCAATCATGCCCGCCCCCGCCTGCGCGGGGGTGATTTTCCACTACCGCAGAGCAAGTGATAGTGATAAGGCGCAACAATTCCGCTTTCCCATGATAGGAAAACAAGTGCATTTATGGCTAGGTAGTGGGTCAGTTTGAAAAAATCACCCCCGCGACGGCGGGGGTCCCATTTGTTTTTTCAAGAAAAATGGGATGCCCGCCTCCGCAGGCATGATTGCCGAGGGGGCAAACTGACCCACTACCTATGGCTAAATCGTTAATATTATTGGGAAACGGTGGGTTGCAGGCCCGCCGTTTTTTTATGATTAACAACGCTTTACTTGCTTTCCTTTAGGCAAGTTGGGCTGTATTTAATCTTGACCAAAAGGATCAATTTACAATAAACCTGCGGCTTGTTGTTGCTTATTTATCCACAGAAACAATACCGGAACCATGCTAGAACCCCGACAGATCCGCGCAGCCCGCGCCCTGCTGAACTGGAGCCAGAGCGATCTGGCGAAGGCTTCCAGCATTGCTGTCAGTTCCATCAAAAATGTGGAGAACGGAATTACCACGGCAAGGAAGGATACGCTTTTCCAGATAATGGATGCTTTTGAAAATGGTGGCGTAGAATTTTTGCCAAACTCTGGCGTTAGACTAAAAACCAGTGGAATCGAAATTTATGAGGGACCGGAACGGTTTGATGAATTTTACGATTTTCTCTATGAACATCTTGAAAAAAATGGTGGTGATGTTTGTGTAAGCGTTGTCGACGAGAGGTTGTTTTCTAAATATCGCAAAGATCCTGAACTACATCGCAATCGAATGAAAAAGCTTGTTGAAAGCCAAAAAATTACTTTCCGTGTTTTGGCAACGGAAAGTGATTTTGTTTCCTCTTATGCTCAGTTTAAATGGCAGCCACGCCAAAGTATTATACCAACCTCTTTCTATGCGTTTGGAACCTGTCTTGCATTGGTGTCATTTGCATATGAACCTGCTCCATATGTCATATTGATTAAATCTGGTCCTTTTGCGGAAGCATATCGACGGGCTTTTGATATCTTATGGTCTACAACTCAAACTGAATCCAATCATGAGCAAAAAAATGTTTCGGGGAGACGATCTTGAATATGACGGCAATTCTTCGAAAAACACCTAAAGCTTCCCTTTTTCCGCAAGGAGAGGCGACTGCTTTGGAAGGTCCCACAAAGGGTTTCAAACAAAAAAGAACACCGAGGACTTCGCGTGTAAAAAGAAACAAGAGAACGCACCAGAAGCGTTACCGCATTCGGACTCGTGTGCTTGAGTGGGGAGATGGGGATAAGCTTGCCGCTCTGCGCTTGGAAGCGCTGGCAGGATCAGGTGAAAATTACTTTTCTAAAATCTTCGGATTTACCCTTGATGAAGCCAAGAAATTCAGCGATGCAAAATGGCGGCGGCTCAGTCAAAATCGTGCTGATCGATTTGTAATTGGTATGTTCGAATGTACGGGCACAAAGGACAAGTGTATCGGGATTGCTGCGGCCGTGCAGTGGAAAAACTCGCGGCCCCGACAAAACCCGCGATATCGTATTGCCTATTTCACGTCGGCCTATATTACGCCCGAATATCGCGGTGCTGGCCTTGGCTGGAAGCTTAATAAAGCCCGGTTAGCAGAAGCCAAAAAACGTGGCTTTAGCCATGCCCTGCTTTGTATCAGGGCAGGAAACTTGGCTTCCGAACGCATTCATAAAGGGGGGGGCGCCCGTTTCATTCACTCCAGGCAAACCCGCTGGAGTAATAATGAAACGGCTCCAGGCCTATGGTACGTTACTTCCCTACGCAATAAGCTAAAAAAGCCCCCTCTTCCCAAATTCCCGCATAGAAGTAAAATAGCCGTTCTCGCTTAACAGCCAAAGGAGACTGATCCCATACCCAGACCCGATCCCCGCGCGCGCGCGCAAGAGGCCCAGGCCAAAAGCGGGCCCCGCACCAACCGTGACATCATCGCGCGCCAGGTGCGCCTGATCGACCAGAACGGCGACATGCACGGCGTGGTTGCCACCCCGCAGGCCATCGCGTTGGCGGAAGCCGCCGGCCTTGACCTTGTGGAAATCGCGCCCAATTCCGAGCCGCCGGTCTGCAAGATCCTCGACTACGGAAAATACAAATACGAAATGCACAAAAAGGCGGCCCAGGCCCGCCGCAAGCAGAAAGTCGTCGAGGTCAAGGAAATCAAGCTGCGCCCCACCATCGACGACAATGATTTCAACATCAAGATGCGCAACGCCAAAAACTTTCTTCGGGAAGGCGACAAGGTGAAGGTCACGCTGCGCTTCCGCGGCCGCGAAATGTCGCATCAGGAGCTTGGCACCAGCCTGCTGAACCGGGTGAAGGACGTTCTGGCGCCCGTCTGCCGCGTGGAGTTCGACGCCAAGTTCGAAGGCCGGCAGATCGTGATGATCCTGGCCCCGGCGGAGAAATAGGCCGTTTCACCGGATTCCGGCTTTTCCATGCGGCGTCAAAAATAGGGTAGTGGGTCAATTTGTCCCCTCGGCAATCATGCCCGCCCCCGCCTCCGCGGGGACGGGGGTGATTTTCTCAAACTGACCCACTACCAAAAATAGGCTTGACCCCGCGGCGGAACCAAACTAGAACAAATATCGATATTCTTCTTTTGTTCCGGTTTGTGCCGGGAACGAATCCGAGTCGAATCAGAGCCGCAGGAGGGAACGAATGCTAACCCGCAAACAGCAGGAATTGCTTCTGTTCATCCATGACCGTCTGGGCAAGGACGGAATCTCTCCCTCCTTCGACGAAATGAAGGACGCCCTGAAGCTGAAATCCAAATCGGGCATCCACCGCCTGATCAGCGGGCTGGAGGAGCGCGGCTTTATTCGCCGCCTGCCGCACCGCGCAAGGGCGCTGGAAGTCACCCGCCTGCCCACCCCGCCGAAAGTGAAGGAAGCCGTTCAAAAAGGCGTCGCCGAAGTGAAAAGCGCCGCGCAAAAGCTTGGCGTTGCCTCATCCCGCGCCGCGCGGGCCGTGGCGGAGGGCCTGTCGCCCCTGCCTCTTCTGGGCCGCATTGCCGCCGGCACGGCCATCGAAGCCCTGCGCGATCATTCACGCAGCATCGACGTTCCCGCGCATCTTCTGGGCCGGGGCGAGCATTATGTTCTGGAAGTGGCCGGGGATTCCATGGCGGAAGCCGGCATTCTCGATGGCGACAACGCGGTCATCCAGCAATGCGACCGGGTGGATAACGGCGCCATTGCCGTGGCGCTGATCGACGGCCAGGAAGTGACGCTGAAAAGCTTCTACCGCAAGGGCAGCATGGTGGATCTGGTTCCAGCCAATCACAACTACCAAACCATGAGCTACCCGACCGAGCGTGTGCGGGTTCAAGGCAGGCTGGTGGGTTTGCTGCGGCAGTATTAGGCGGGTTTACACGAACTCAACCGGGCTGAAATAACAGCCGGGATATAAGGCTTCCCAGGAAACACTATTCCGCCCTGTGCAGTTACATCGTTCTTGCTGGTTTCCCACAGGCTTTTGATAAAAGCATTTGCCTTGCCGTCTGCTATCATCAGTCCTGCTGTTATCTTCGGGGAAATTGACGAAAGTATATGAATATTGCGTGGGCCTAGTCTTCTTTTTTTTGAGTCAAATGCCTTGCCAATTTTTGCCGCCAGATAATCAGGATCTATAACCCGAAGCCGGTTACGAGCAATTGTAAACCTTATGCGTTCTGTCTGTGCTGTTCTATTTTTATATGTAATCTCAAACGTGATTAGCATTTTTTATTCCTCAAAATAATTGTTGTGCGCCTTAGTTCACTTATAATACTGAAAACAGGCATAAGAAACCCTGGATATTATGGTTAATGCCATTATTCCCACGGCCTTCGCAGGCCGTTCGGACGGGCGGCGGTGATATCCACACTGCTCCCATCCGCGGAAATGGCGAAGCTGCCCTTTTCCTCCGCCGTCTTTTTGTTGATGATGGTCTTGCCCGGACAGGCCTCGTCCGGCGCCGCGCCCACGATTATATCGGCCTCGCGGCAGGCGGCTTGCAGCCCCGCCCAGGTCATGGGAAAGGCGATGCGCTTTCCGGCAAGCGCGTAGATGCAGTCGTTCCCCTCACAGGAAAGCGCCCCCTGCCCGCCTTTTTCGGCAATATCGAACCAGTTGAGCGCGGCGGGCGCGTCAACCCCTTGCATGCCGTCGCGGGCGCGCCAGATGTCCACGTCGAATTCATCCATCGACTTGGCGCGGACGATACGGTTCCCATCCTGCGCGCGCACGGCGACGGTTACGGCGTCGTCGGCAATCAGCACATCCGGGCGCGGGGTAAACAGAAAGCCAAGCGTGCCGACCGCCAAAGGCACAAGGCCAAGAAAGCGCCAGCGCTTTTGCCAGATACACAGCCACAGCAGGCCAAAGCCGGACGCCAGCAAAAAGCAGAAGCCCGCCGCCGGGTGATAGGTCACGGACCCCGGCAGGAGCGCCACCCATTCCGCGCTTTCCAGCATCAGCGTGATGCCGCCACGCATGACATAAAGCGGCCCCTCCTCCAACCCAAAGGGCGTGGCCAACACGGCCAGTACGCCCGCCGGCATGATGATGAAGGTGGAAAGCGGCACGGCAATCAGGTTGGTGATCACGCCGTACCAGTTCACCTGCTGGAAATAGTAGAGAATAAAGGGAGCCGTGGCGGCGCTGGCCACAAGGGACGTCAGCGCCGAGCCCGCCACGTACAGGCCCGTTTTGGCCGCCAGTCCCGCCGAGCGGAAACGGGCCAGCACGTCATGCTCGCGCCGCTCGTAGGCGGCGATCAGCGCCGCCACGGCCGCGAAGGATAGCTGAAAACTCACGTCCAGCAGCGAGGCCGGCGCGAAAAGCAGGCAGAAAAACGCCGCCAGCGCCACAAGGCGCATGGAGGCGGCGCGGCGGTCCACCATGACCGCCAGAAGCACGATCCCCGCCATCAGCATCGAACGCACCGCCGGCACCGGCGCGCCGCAAATCAGCGTGTAGAACACCGCGACGGCAATGGCGGCCCCTGCCGCGATCTTCTTGATGGGCGCATGAAGCGCAAGCCAGGGCCACAGTGCCATCAGCGCGCGCAAGGTGAAGAACACGATTCCCGCCACCATGGCAATATGCAGTCCCGACACCGAAAGAATATGCGAGATGCCCGATATGCGCATGGCCGCCAGCGTGCCCTTGCCGATGCCCGCCTGATCGCCCGTGACCAGGGCCACCGCCACGGCCGTTTCGCGGCTTTCGTCGTACTCACGAAAAGTCCTGGCGATATGAAGGCGTATCTTTTCGAAAAAAATCCCGACGCGCTCCCAGAATGACGGCGGCGGGCCTTTGGCGTAATGCCAATAGCCAAGGGCAAAGCCTGTCGCCCCATAGCCCTGAAAATAGGCATAGCGGCGGAAGTTGAACGCGCCCGGCTCAATCGGCCCGGAAAGCGGGTAAAGGATGGCCTTCGCGTCAATCCATGCGCCGGGGCGCGGCAATTTGGTGGAATGGGTGAATTTCACGCGCATGCGAAGCGGCGTCTTTTCCGCCGGATAATCCGCAATCCGCACACCCGACAGCATCAGGCGGTAACCCTTCGGCAAATGGGTGATGCCGGTCACCCGGCCTTTTATCATGCGGGCGGACAATATCTCGCGCAGCATGGGCTGGCGGAAGGCGTCGGCCTCCAGTTTCACCACCGTGAAGCCAAGCGCGGCCACCAGCAGTGCGACCAGTAACGGCAACAGAAAAGAGTTACGCAAGGCCAGCGCCGCCAGAAGTGCCGCGGCGGTGGCCGCCAGGGCAGGCCATAACACCGGCTCAAAAGGCAGGGCGAAGTAAAACGCGATGCCAAAGCCCATGAACACCGGCAGCCAGAGCAGCCAGCGCGCGCGTTCCTCCAGAAACGGGCCAATGATTATTCTGGATAACGCGGGAAAAAGCATACGAATGTCCCCACGGAAGCGGGGATCCCATTTCATTCTACTGGTTTTAACAAACGAGGTTCCCGTTTTCGCGGGAATGCTCGCTCGTGAGCTTTGATCTGGATCAGTGGCCAAGGCTTTGCACGCAAGGAATACTAGGGTAGGATGCGCCGTCGAATTTGACTTAATTTTCATCCGAAATCCATGACCGTCGTTACCCGCTTCCCCCCCTCGCCCACCGGATTCCTGCATATCGGCAGCGCGCGCACCGCCTTGTTCAACTGGCTTTATGCCCGGCACAGGGGCGGCAAATTCCTGCTGCGCATCGAGGATACCGACCGCGAGCGCTCAACCGGTGAATCCGTGCGGACCATTTTCGAGGGCCTGCGCTGGCTGGAACTGGACTGGGATAACGAGGACGTGCCCATGCAGTTCGAGCGGCGCGGCCGCCATGCCGCAGCGGCAAGGGAACTGCTGGAAAAGGGACTGGCCTATTACTGCTACTGCTCGCCGGAAGAGCTGGAGGCCCGGCGCGCCGAACAAAAGGCCAAGGGCCTGCCCATGCGCTATGACGGAATCTGGCGCGCCCGCGATCCGAAAGACGCACCGCCGGGCATCAAGCCCGTGGTGCGGCTGAAGGCCCCGCAGGATGGCGTCACCACCCTCAAGGATCATGTGCGCGGCGAGGTGACGGTGCGGAACAGCCAGCTTGACGACCTGATCCTGCTGCGCGCCGACGGTACGCCCACTTACATGCTCTCCGTCGTGGTGGACGATCACGACATGGGCATCACCCATGTGATCCGCGGCGACGACCACTTCACCAACACCTTCCGGCAGGCGCAGATTATAAAGGCGTTGGGCTGGAAACAGCCGGAATATGCCCATATTCCGCTTATTCTTGGGCCGGACGGCACAAAGCTTTCCAAGCGCCACGGCGCGCTTGGCGTGAGCGCCTACCGCGACATGGGATACCTGCCCGAAGCCATGCGCAACTATCTGCTGCGGCTTGGCTGGTCGCACGGCGATGACGAAATCATCTCAACCGGGCAGGCCATTCAATGGTTCGATCTGGAGCATGTGCAGTCCTCCCCTGCCCGCTTTGATTTCGCCAAGCTGGATTCCATCAATGGCCATTATCTGCGCGAGGCGAAGGACAGCCGCCTTGCGAAGGACGTTGCCGGGCGGCTTGCGGCGTCAAGCGGCGTTGACTTGAACGACGCGCAAAAGGCGCTTCTGGAAAAAGCCATGCCGGGGCTGAAGACCCGCGCCAAAACCCTGCGCGAGCTTGCGGAAAGCGCCGCCTTCTATGTGGCGGCGCGGCCCCTGCCGCTTTCGGACAAGGCCAGAAAGCTGCTCGCGTCCGGCGCTTTGGACCTGTTGAAGGAATTCGCGCGGATTCTTGAAAAACAGGGTGATTTTTCCGCGCCCGCCATCGAGGCCGCCTGCCGCGGCCTTGCCGAAGCCAAGGGTAAAAAGCTTGGCGACATCGCCCAGCCGCTCCGCGCCGCGCTCACCGGCGGCACGACCTCCCCGCCCATTTTCGAGGTGGCGAGCCTGCTGGGCAAGGATGAGGTTCTGGCTAGAATGAGGGACGTTTCGGGGCATTAACCATAATTGATTCTATATTTTTATCTCCCTACTCCATATTAACATTGGCGCGACGAAAGAAATTTTCATGAGCAAAAAATTACCCATCGACAGTTTTACCATTTGCGGCGATCTGACAATGATGCCGCGACGTGTCTATAATTACCAAATATTGTCGTGGCAACAGTGGTGAGAGGAAGCGAATGAATCACTTCCATCCGCCATGCCTTGTGTAAGTACAAGGGGAGACGAAAAAACCATTTGCATGACTACCGCGATGAAGTTTGAAGGCATATATTTTTCAGCTTATGATCCAAATCTTGATTTCGACACACCCAATAATGCTTTTTGCAAGGTTACACTTGCATCTTTGGGCAAAGATTTGTTTGGAACTTATCTTGTGCTGCGCACTTCTGAAGATCATAGCATAACCAACCAGAACGAGCGCCTCGCCGCTCACAATAAAATCGTCAACGTTATTCTTTCTCAATTGAAAAAAAGCGGATTTGAGTTTGGGAACGAGGAAGCCGCTTCCCGTTTCCTCCACAACCTAACGGCTTACTGGTTTGATTTACTTAACGCCAACAACAAGCTTGTGCCTCATGCGATGCGCCCTTTAACAACAATAGGCTGCGCTATTCCGGCAGATCGTCCTCACAAACCATAAATGGAAAAACAAAAAGGGCATCCCGAAGGAGGCCCTTTTTAAACTTTTGACGAAACAAGGTTTATTTCGGCGCAGGCGCGGCGGCCATGGAGGGGGCGCCCTTCCTGACTGCCGCCGGACGGCGGACGCCAACCTGATCCGCGCGCCTTGCACGGTCATAGCCGCGCCTATGGGTTGCGGAACGCCTGCCGGTCAATGGAGCGGGGGCGGGGCCTTTTCCCCGTCCAGCCAGCAAGGCCCGAATGACGCGAACAGAGGAATCTCCCCTTGTGGTGGGAAGGCCAACGGCATCGCGCCTGCCATGCGCCGCCGTGGGCGCAACCACGGTAACTTTGGATGTCGCGCGAAAACTTCCCGTAAGAGTTCCCGGCAATTTTTTGGTGGGTTTCGTATCTTTTTTAGTTGCTTCTGCTTCTTTGGCTTCCGTAGCTTCCGCTGCAGCGATTTCCGCATCCAGGGCAGCAATCTCTGCCTCATCCTTCTCATCCAGCACGACAGGAATATTAGGCAGATCATCTTCGACGAGATCGCCCACGACTTTTGGCGTAATCCTTGCGCGCATCTTGGCACGCGCAAGCGCACCCTTCAGGAAATTTTCCCGTATTGCCCGTAACTCCGCCGACTTGGTCATCTGTGATTCTCTGCCACAAGCCCATAATTCTAAGCAGGCGCAGGTCCTTTTTGTCAAGATGGCTGTACTATTGGTAGTGTCTCAGTTTGAAAAACATCATGCCCGCCCCCGCCTCCGCGAGGGCAGGCTCCGGCGGGCATCCCATTGTTTTTAATCAAATGGGACCCCC
>JANQEX010000040.1 GCA_028278105.1 Alphaproteobacteria bacterium
CGCCCTGGAAGCTGCGGTTGGCGGCGGCAAAGGCGCTGTTCAGCACAAAAAGCGCCAGCACCGCGACGCTGATGATGAAGGTTCCTTTCCCGGCAAGGAAAGAAAGGCAGGAGCAGGCTTTCGATCCGAACGCGCCGCCGCAGTTGTTCATGGCAAAACCTGTATGAAGAAGGGAAGTGAGGAAAGCGGCTGGAAGCGTTAACATGATTGCGAATCGCGCGCAAGCATCCGGGGGGCACGATTCGGGACGCCGCACCGTTCCGCACGAAAAACATTGCCGCGCCGGCCGGGTTCCAGAGATTCGCTTTGCGCATAAAAAAAGCCCCGCCGGAGCGGGGCTTTTGGGCATAATAACTTCTACCCGTTTTGTGGAGCCGGCGGCGAAGACCGGCCCGCATGCTGAGGAGCGCGCGGCGTCGCGGCCATCGCGCGCCGGGGCGTGACTGCCGCAGGATCTCCGGCAGCCGTCGAAAGCTGTTCCAGCCTTCCCGCCGTTCCAAGCAATGCGGCCTTTTCGGTCGCATGCGCATCGGGACGATTGCCAAGCGCCGTGAGCGCCGCAACAGCCCTTGGCAGAAGCTCTTGTGCACCCCTTGATTGCATGGTGGTGATGGCGCCGCGTCCGCGTCTTGATGCGAGGTGCCTCGTAAAATCCGGTCTCATGCGCGGCCTCCCATGCCTTTAAGGATACGGAGAGCGGCATTTATGTTCTTCATGCGCTGCATCTCCTCGTCCGACAGAATGTCCTCCACCTGCGGCTCGCAGTTGGACGCCACCGGCTCGAAGATCGAATAATAATGATCCCATAATTCGCGCAGCAGGGTTTCGGTCTTCACCCGGATTTCGGGCGAGAAATGCTCGGCCGCCTCTTCAAGCTTGCGCAGGGCTTCGGCGATATGGAATTCCAACTCGCCCAGCACCGCCTCGTCGCGGCCGAGTTCCTCGAATTCACGATCCAGCCCGTTGCTGATCGCCTTCAGCGCCGGCCAGTGATCGCCCGCGGGACCCATTTCATGCCCCGCGACCATCAGGCCGTTCTTCATCAGCTTGAGCAGCGTTTCATCATCCATGACGTCCTCCTCAACAATCCTTAGAAGGCTTTTTCCTTGCAGACGCCTCCGTCTCATTCTTCGTTGACCATAACACAAGTCGAGTGAAAGTAATTGATGTTTGTAATTCTCAAAGCAAAAAAATACAGTAATTTCAGTAATAAACGAGTAACTTTTCATGTTCTGACATAGTTAAATATAAGTTAATATTTTATACTTACAAATAAATACACGAAAATAAAATTGAATACTTGTAAATAAGCGTAAACAACTTAAATCATCATGGTAACAACTCAATAAAACGGGGGTGTTCGGGCCGCGGAAAAACAGGATTTCCCGCCGGTTGAAATCACTTTTTCTTGCCGGCGGGCGGCGGTTGGCGCGGCAATACTGGCCGGAAAAATTTCCGGAATTTGCGCGGGCGCGTGGACACGCCGTTTCCTTTGTCCCAAGGCCGGAAACGGACGGGAAAAACCGGCATGGTAAAGCAATCTTAGAGGTTTTGGCGGCATAAATACGGGACAAATTCGCATTCATCCCGCAGCATGGCCCTTACCACCCCGCAGGCACACCGGTTCTTTCCGCCGCCGGCTCCCGGCGCAAGCGCGGCGCGCGCGCGCGGAAAAACCGGCAGGCCTTCCGATCCATGGCGGAAAGCGGCGTTGTTCGCCGGCATCGCGGCGGCGGCGGCGGGCCTGTCGTGGCTGCTGCCGGGACAGAATATTTTCCTGCTGCCCGGCGCCGATTTTTCGCTGGCGCGCGGACTGAACGTCGACCCGGCGATGATCGCGGGCGTGTTTCTTGGCATCATCACCGCCTCTTTCATGTATCTGCTGATGACCTGGTTCGCCATCCGCGACCGCAGCCAGGTTTACCTGATGCTGATGGTGCTGTGCCTGATGGCCCACATCGCCGCCGACAGCGGTTACATCGACGCGGCGACGGGCCGGGGGCTTTTCGCCGCGTTCCTGAAGGAAGAGGCGTTGCTGCTGTTCTATCTGTTCAGCTCCATCTTCACCATTCTCTATCTCGAACTCGACGCCATCACCGCCCATATCCGCTATGCGCTGTTCGCGGTGATCGGCCTTTTGGCCATCGGGCTGGTGCTGACGGCCATTGATCTCAACTTCTTCCGGCCCTTCCTGCCTTTCGCCGGTCTTTTCGCCCTGTTCATCATTCTGGTGGCGGGGCTGAACGCCGTTTTCCTTCATGTGGGCGGCAGCAGCGCGCATGTGCTGGCCTTCGCCATCGTTTTCCTGGGCACGCTCGGCGACATGCCGCATCTGCGCGCGGGCGGGGGCGGCGGCGATTTCCGCATGCTGGCCTACGCGCTGTGCGCCATGCTGTTTTCGGTGGTGATCGCCGGCCAGTTCGCGCGCCGCCAGGAAACCAAGGAGCGCGAGCTGGCTCTTTCCAACGAGCGCTTCCGCATGGCCGCCCTTGGCTCGAACGAAGGCCTCTACGACCTGGACCTCGCGCGCGGCGAAAGCTATGTGTCCGACCGTTTCCGCCGCATCCTCGGCGCGAACCTCGCCGCGCAGAAAAAGCCGGTGCGCTACTGGCTGAACATGCTGCATGACGGCGACCGGAGGCGCGTCCGGCGCATCCTGGCCGGGTTCCGCGCCGGCCGCAACCGCCTGACCCTGACCTTCGACTGCCGCGTCACGCGGCCCGACCTGCGGGTGGTGTGGATCAGCGTGACCGGCGTGGCGGTGCGCGACGAGTCCGGCAACATCGTGCGCCTGATCGGCTCCATCGGCGACATCACCGAAAAAAAGCGGGCCGAGATGCGCCTGCGCGCCTCGGAAGCGCGTTTCCGCTCCATCACCGAGGCGCACCCGGTGCCGGTCCTGATCGCCACCCTGCGCGACGGCCATGTGCTTTACGCAAGCCAGGGCGCCGAGGCGGCCTTGCGCGCGCCTCTTCACGCTATCGTGTCCCATCCGCTTGATCTTTGGTTCGAGCAGAAGGACTTCGGCGCCGGGCTGATGCGCGAGGTGATGACGCAGGGTCATGTCGACCTGAAGGAAACCAGCCTCAGGCGCGCCGACGGCGCCTTGTTCGCGGCGGCCCTTTCGGCGCGGCCCATCCATTACGAGCGCCGCGCCTGCGTGGTGCTGGGCCTTTACGACATCAGCGCCCGCAAGGCCGCCGAGGCCCGCGTGAAGGAAACCGAGGCCGCGCTTCAGCAAAGCGAAAAGCTGGCGGCTCTCGGCGGCCTGCTGGCGGGCGTGGCGCATGAGTTGAACAATCCGCTGTCGGTGATCGTGGGGCAGGCGGCGCTCCTGAAGGAATCCGCGCCCGAACCCAGGGTGGTGCAGCGCGCCGACAAGATCCGCACCGCGGGCGAGCGCTGCTCGCGCATTGTGCGGAGCTTTCTGGCGCTCGCCCGGCGCAAGCCGACCGAGCGCAAGGCCACCGCCATCAACACGCTGATCGAGGAATCGCTTGAGCTTCTGGCCTTCCAGCTCCGCACCGACAACGTGGAACTGCGCCGCAAGCTGGATCCCACCGTGCCCCTGGCCCTGGCCGATCCCGACCAGATGATCCAGGTCATCACCAATCTTGTCATCAACGCGAAGCAGGCGCTGGCCGACCGCCCCGCCCCACATGTGGTGGAGGTGGAAACCTGGCACCGTGACGCGCAGGGCGGCGCGGATGAAACCGTCTTCGTCGCCGTCACCGACAACGGCCCCGGCGTGCCGAAGGACATCATCACCCGCATCTTCGAGCCGTTCTTCACCACCAAGCCCGCGGGATCCGGCACCGGCGTGGGCCTCAGCCTTTGCCACAACATCATCGACACGCATGGCGGGCGCATCTGGGTGGAAAACGCGCCGGCAGGCGGCGCGCGCTTTATTTTCACCCTGCCGGTCAGCCGCGACGGCTTCGCCCGCGAGAACATGGACGCCATGGTGGAAACCGTGGCCGGCACGGTTCCGCCGCAGCGCATCCTGATCGTCGATGACGAGCTGGAGCTTGGCCAGACCCTGGCCGACATCCTGGCCCCCGACGGGCACATGACCACCCTGGCCGAAAACGGCAAGAAGGCGCTGGAAGCCCTGAAGCACCGGGATTTCGACCTCATCATCAGCGATTTGCGCATGCCGGTGATGGACGGCCCCTCTCTCTACCGCGAGTTGGAAAAGCAGATGCCGCGTTATGCGGAACGCATCCTTTTTGTCACCGGCGACACGCTCAGCATCGCGGTGCGGGAATTTTTGAACGCCACCGGGCTTGACGTGATTGAAAAACCCTATTCTCCTGAAGAAGTGCGCCGCGCCCTGGTCCTGCATATGCGGGGCGGACGGCGCGCGAAACCAACAGGCTAGCCCATGACCAAACCCCGCCTGCTCGTTGTCGACGATGAAACCGACATCTGCGAACTAATCGCCGACGTGGCGGAGACGCGCGATTTCGAGGTGCGCACCCTCAGCGACCCCGAACAGGTTGAAAGCGCCCTGCGGGACTTCCGCCCCGACGCGCTGATGCTCGACCTCATGATGCCCGGCACCGACGGGGTGGAGCTTCTGCGCCATCTGGGCGGCGCCATCAAGGGCATCGCCGTGGTGCTGATGAGCGGGCACGATTCCCGCGTGCTGAATTCCGCCCGCCGCCTGGGCGCGGCGCATGGCATCGACGTGGTGGCCACGCAGGAAAAGCCGCTGACCGTCGAGGGGCTGCGCGCCACGCTGGAGCGGCTGGCGCAGACCCGCGTCCGCGCCGAGGCGCAAAAACCCGACCTGGCCGCGGAATCGGCCGAAAACGCCGAAGGACTCACGGTTTTCTACCAGCCCATCGCCGACATGGAAACGGGCCGCGTGCGCGGCGGCGAGGCGCTGGCGCGCTGGAACCACCCGACGGCCGGGCTGCTGTCGCCGGAGCAGTTCCTGCCGTCGCTGGACGAAGCGGCCATGAAGGACCTGACCATGCGCATGGCGGCGTCCGTGCTGCGCGACGCCGCCGTGCTGCAAAGCAAGGGATTCCCCCTGGCCCTTTCGGTGAACATGCCGCTGTCCACCCTCACCGACCTTGCCGTGCCCGACCGGCTGGACGAGTTGTGCCACACCCATGGCGTGCCGCCGGAGCGCATCAATATCGAGGTGACGGAAGGCGAGGCGATGCGCGAGGTGAACAGGGTGATGGACGTGCTGACCCGCCTGCGCCTGCGGGGCTTCGGCCTGGCGATTGACGATTTCGGCACCGGCTACTCCTCCTTGCGCGAATTGCAGCGCCTGCCCTTCAGCGTGATGAAGATGGACAAGAGCTTCGTCCTCGACATGGCCGAAAACCGCGACAACCAGGTGATCGGCCACGCCATCATCGAACTGGGGCACAACCTGTCGCTGAAAGTCGTGGCCGAGGGCATCGAAAGCGCCCGCGTCTGGAATCTGCTCAAGGAGCGCGGCTGCGACATGGCGCAGGGCTATTTCATCTCCCGGCCCCTGCCGCTCGGCGATCTCGGCCTGTGGCTCTACACCAATTCCGGCCTGTTCGCGCCGTAACAGCAGGGTCACGCGGGGCGAAAGGGTCCCAGGGGTCTTGTTTTTCTGTTGACCCTTCCGACCCCTTTCGCCCCGCATGCCCCTCGCCTTCTCCATCCTTGCGTGACAAAACCCGCGCAATGCCCTACTTCATGGGGCATGGACGAAAATCTTTCCGGTCTTCTCGACCTTTTACTGAACGAAGCCAAAAAAGCCGGGGCCAGCGCGGCGGACGCCGTCGCGTCCAGAAGCGCCAGCCTGGGCGTGACGATGCGCGGCGGCGTGCTGAACGATCTTGAGCGTTCGGAAAACGCCGGGATCGGCCTGCGCGTTCTGGTGGGGCAAAAGCAGGCCAGCCTCGCCACCAGCGATCTTCGCCGCGAAAGCCTTGAGGCCCTGGCGGCGCGCGCCGTGGCCACCGCAAGGCTCGCGCCCGGCGACCCCTACGCCGGCATCGCCGGCATCGCCCAATGCGCCACAAGCTTTCCCGATCTTGATCTTTTTGACTCCACCGAACCCGCCCCGGCGCAACTCATCGAAAAAGCCCGTTCCATGGAGGAGGCCGCGCGCGCGGTGAAGGGCGTGGCGCAGGTGGAGGAAAGCGCGGCCGGCCATACCGCCCGCGAAAGCCTCTATGCCGCCAGCAACGGCTTCCGGGGGCAGGCGCGCGGCAGCATGCATCAGCTTTCCGTCTCGGCCATCGCGGGCGAGGGCACGGGCATGGTGCGCGACTGGGACTACGCCATGGCCCGTCATGCCGAGGATCTGCGCGGCCCCGCGCAGGTGGGACGGGAAGCGGGCGAGCGGGCGGCCGCGCGGCTCGGCGCGCGCAAGCCCGCCACGGTCCACGTGCCGGTCATCTTCGCGCCGCGCGCGGCTTCGGCGCTCTTGCATTATTTTCTCTCGGCCATCGACGGGCAGGCCGTGGCCCGCCGCGCCAGCTTCCTGGCCGGAAGCCTGAACCAGCCCATATTCCAAAAGCAGGTCGGCATCATCGACGATCCCGCCATCCGGCGCGGGCTGCGCGCGCGCAATTTCGATGGCGAGGGGCTGCCCTGCGTCAAGTCCCGGCTGGTGGATGAAGGCAAGCTGAACTCTTTTCTTTTGAACCTCGCCGCCGCCCGCCAGCTTGGGCTTGCCCCCACCGGCCATGCGCGGCGTGGCACGGGCGGCGTGCCCGGCGCCGGCGCAAGCAATGTGTACATCGAAAAGGGAAGCGTCACGCCCGAAGAATTGATGAGCGATATGACATCAGGCTTTCTCGTCACCGAGACCATGGGCTTCGGCGTGAACAACCTGACCGGCGATTTTTCGCAAGGCGCGGCGGGCTTCTGGATCGGGAAAGGCGAAAAAGCCTACCCCGTGCACGAGGCGACCCTTGCCGGGAACCTGAAGGACATGTTCCAAAACCTCACCCCCGCCGATGACCTTGAATTCAAAACCGGCGCCGATTCTCCCAGCCTGCGCGTGGAGGGCATGACCGTGGCGGGGACGTGATTATTAGTTTTGGTTTGGGATAAAAAACCGCGGTTGCTGCCGTTTGTTATCAGTCAACCCGGCAAGCAATGGTCCCGCGCATTCTTCCACAGCTTGCGAAGCAACCTTGGCCTCGCCAGATGGACCTCCGGCATTGGACCACGCGGAAGAAGCACCCAAGGTGTTGAGATGAACCCCTTCAGAGCCATTGGCAATGACGACTTTCCTTGCTTTGGGCACATCTCCAGTGCCTCCACTAATAGCGTCTCTACTGAAAACGGTTTCTGTCGTTGCAACGATCTCGGCATACGGGCCGGAGCCTTGGTTCTTAAACCTTATGGACACATGGTCCCCTCTCGTGACACCCGGTTTTGTTTCTTTTGTGCGCTTGAATCTCAAGTATGCACTCATGTTACCCTTGCCCGGCGCAAAAGAGGTTTTCATTTCTCCTTCTTTTTCAAAACCGAGGGGCCCAAGCTTGCCGGCCGCGCATTCTTCGAATGTTTCAAGAGCTTGCCTAACATCTCTCGAAGCAGCCGGCGCTTGCGGTGCCTTGGGCTCCTTCCACGAACCAGCAACCATGGCGCCTGCGGCAGCCAGTGTCATAAGTATACCTCTCCACCTCATCATCATGATCTCCATCGAAATGTTGTTTCGAACAATATCTAATATCAAAAAATCCTGAAAGGAAAAAATTCCGCTCCCGGTGGCGCAGATGCATTTAGGGGTCTGAACTCAATTTAACCAAATGTCATGCCCGCGACCCGTCTTCGTTAAGGCTCCGCCGGACCGCTTTGCAAACTCGCCCTGCGAAGCCGGGGGCGAAGCAGGGAAGCGGGGGCGGGCATGACAACTCTCTTTATGGAATGGATCAATTTATAAGACCGTTGGGATAATAGCTTATAAAAGTGCCTGACGCACTATAGCTCGCCGCTGCAAAATTAATAACCGGTTTTCCGAAGCCCAGTCCCGTCGAGATGCCGCAATCTTTGCAAGTTCACCTGCTCTTTTTGAGATCACGAGGAGGGTATCCCTAGCTGTCTCGCGTTTCCAATTAGCTTCGGATGCGACGTTGACAGCATCTTCGAGGATTTCGCAAATATTTCCATTCATCGGGGGGCCTGCTTTAGGGAGGCCAAAGGTTAGCACATTTGATGGGCCATAAAATGCATTATTTGGTGGTGTCTCACTTTGACAATCACCCCCGCGCAGGCGGGGGTCCCATTTGATTAAAAACAATGGGATGCCCGCCGGAGCCTGTCCCCGCGAAGGCGGGGGCGGGCATGATGTTTTTCAAACTGAGACACTACCCATTATTTAGGGCCTGGACTCAATTTAAGAAATGCCCCTTGAAAAGATTCACTTTCACGTCATTCCGGCCAAGCGAGCCCCGGCCCCTTGGTTAAATTGAGTTCAGGCCCTAGAATGGAGAGTTTGTCCCTTATCGCCTCCCTGATGCCCCATTACCGTACGCTTTGGCTCTCCGACATTCATCTCGGCACCCGCGCCTGCCAGGCGGAGGCGCTTTTGGATTTCCTCTCGAAAAACACGGCCGAAACGTTTTATCTGGTGGGCGACATTTTCGACGGCTGGGCGCTGCAAAAGCGCTGGCACTGGCCGGAGGCGCATGACAGGGTGGCGCACCATTTCCTGGGCGAAGCGCGACGCGGCGCGCGGGTGGTCTATATCCCCGGCAACCATGACGAGGCGGCGCGCGATTACGCCGGCCGCAGCTTCGGCCGGGTGGAGGTGCGGCTGAAAGACATTCACGCCACCGCCGGCGGCAAGCGCCTTCTGGTCATGCATGGCGACGAGTTTGACGCGGTGATGGGCTGCGCCAAATGGCTGGCCAAGCTGGGCTCGATGGCTTATGGCGTGGCGCTGGCGGCGAACTGGGTCCTCAACCGCATGCGCCGCGTGCTGGGTTTTCCCTACTGGTCGCTCTCGGCCTTTTTGAAGGGCAAGGTGAAGGACGCCGTGCGCACCATCAACGATTTCGAGCATTTTCTGGCCCAGGAGGCCCGCAATCACAAGGCGGACGGCATCGTCTGCGGGCACATCCACCGCGCCGAGATGCGCGAGATCGAGGGCATTCTCTACTGCAACGACGGCGACTGGGTGGAAAGCCGCACCGCCCTTTGCGAGCATGCCGATGGCCGGCTGGAAATCATCACCTGGAACCCCGATTCCCCTCGCCCAACCCCTCCCAAAGGGAGGGGAGACAAGGCATCCCCCTTGCGCGAACACGGGGCGAAACTCCCATGAAGCTCCTGATCGTCTCCGACGCCTGGCATCCGCAACTGAACGGCGTGGTGCGTACGCTGGAAAACACGGCGCGCGAGCTTCGGGCGCGGGGCCATGAAATCGAAATCGTCGGTCCCGAAAAAGGACTGTTCACCCTGCCAGCACCCACCTATCCCGAAATCCGGCTGGAATTTTTCGCCCATGCGCGCCTCAAGCGCATTCTGGACCGCTTCCAGCCCGACAATATCCACGTCTCCACCGAGGGACCGCTGGGCCTGGCCATGCGCGCGCTCTGCCTGCGCGCGCGGCGGCCCTTCTCCACCGCCTATCACACCTGCTTTCCCGAATATCTGGAACGGCGCGTGCCCTTTCCCTTCCGGCGCATGATCCACATGCTCACCTACCAGTACATGAAGCTGTTTCACGCGCCGTCGGGCGCGGTGATGGTGGCCACGCCCAGCATCGAGGCGCTGCTGCGCAAGCACCGCATCAAGCGCCTGCGCCGCTGGTCGCGCGGGGTGGATGTGGATCTGTTCCGCCCGCGCGGCAAGGACATCGACAGCTACCGCGATCTTCCCCGCCCCATCTTCCTTTATGTGGGCCGGGTGGCGGTGGAGAAAAATCTCGACGCCTTCTTCGCCGCCCGCCTGCCCGGCACGAAAGTCGTGATCGGCAACGGGCCGGATCTGGAAAAATTCCGCGCCCGCCACCCGCGGACGCGCTTTCTGGGACGCAAGACGGGCGAGGACCTGGCCCGTCACTTTGCCGCCGCGGATGTCTTCGTTTTCCCCTCCACCACCGACACGTTCGGCCTCGTGCTGCTGGAAGCCCTGGCCAGCGGGCTGCCGGTCGCCGCCTATCCCGTGCAGGGCCCGCGCGACATTCTGGCGGCGCCGGAAGCCGCCCGGTTCGCGGTGCTGGACGAGGATCTGGAAAAGGCCGCGCAAGCGGCGGCGAAGCTGTGCCCCGATCCCGCCCTCTGCCATGCCTTCGTGCGCGAGCGCTATGCATGGTCCGCCTGCGCCGCGCAATTTCTCAACAATCTCCAGGCCACCACGCCCATCTCCGTGCGCCGTCTTGGGCGTTTTTCGGCGGCGCTGGACCTGATTCAGGCGCTGTGGCGGCGGCTGCGCACCCTGCCAAAAATCTATCCCAATCTTTACCGCTCGTTCAGCATTCTGGCCGAGGGGTTCCTGCCGCCGCTTCTGGAGGCGCGCGCCCGGTCCGGCAAGGAAGACCCGGAACGCCTGCCGGAGCGCTTCGGCCATGCCTCCCTCAAGCGGCCCCTGGGGCGGCTGATCTGGTGCCATGGCGCCAGCCTGGGCGAGGCGCTGTCGTTCCTGCCGCTGCTGGAACGTCTGCGCGCCCATCCCGCGGAGCCTTCCCTGTTGCTCACGACCGGCACGCGCAGCGCCGCGCATGTTCTGGAAAAGCGTTTGCCCGAAGGCATCCTCCACCAGTATGTTCCGGTCGACACCTGGCCCGCCACCGAGCGCTTCATGGCGCATTGGCAGCCCGATCTGGCCCTGATCACCGAATCCGAGCTTTGGCCGAACCTGATCGGCAAGCTCCGCAAATACGCGGTGCCCTCGGCTCTCGTCAACGCCCGCATCAGCGAGGAATCGGCGCGGCGCTGGGCGCGTTTCGCGGGCTTGTGGATCGCCGCCCTTTTGCATGTCTTCGACCTTGTCCTGGCGCAAACCAGACAGGACGCCGGGCGTTTTGCGCGGCTCGGCGCCTATGGCGCGAAAAGCGTCGGCAACCTGAAAAGCGCGGGCCCCCTGCCGCCCGCGCACACACCCGATCTTGAGGCGCTGAAGAAAGCCATCGGACCGCGCCCGCTCTGGCTCATGGCCTCCACCCATGAGGAGGAGGAGGATATCGCGCTCAAGGCCGCCGCAAGCCTGCAACGGCATTTTCCCGGTCTTCTGACCGTGATCGTTCCCCGCCATCCGGCGCGGGCCGAAAAGATTGTTGAACTCGCGGCGGAACGTGATCTTTCCGTGGCGCGCCGGTCGCTGAACACGCTTCCGGGACCGTCCTGCCCCGTCTATCTCGCCGACACGCTGGGCGAGATGGGCCTGTTCTACAGCCTGTGCCCCATCGCCTGCATCGCGGGCAGTTTCGCGCCGATGGGCGGACATAATCCGGTGGAGGCCGCCGGCTTCGGCTGCGCCGTCCTGTTCGGCCCCGACATGCGCAATTTTTCCGAAATCGCCGAAACCATGGTGAAAGAGGGCGCGGGCTGGCAGGTCAGGGACGCCGGAAGCCTCGCCACCGCCCTGCAAAGTCTTCTGGAGGACGAATCCTCCCGCGCGGCGCTGGGCGGACGGGCCAAAGCCTTCCATGCCCGCCAGCAGGGCGTGGTGGACCGCGTGATGGCGGAGCTTCAGCCGCTTCTGGACCAGGCGCTGGCGTAATCAGAAACCAGAGGCCAGAAACCAGAAGTCAGAAAAAGCCTTAATTTTGTTGCAGCCGAATCATAATATTCTGACCTCTGACCTCTGACCTCTGACCTCTGACCTCTGACCTCTGACCTCTGACCTCTGACCTCTGACCTCTGACCTCTGACCTCTGACCTCT
>JANQEX010000100.1 GCA_028278105.1 Alphaproteobacteria bacterium
CCCCCGCCGCGCGGACCAGATTGGCGGCCAGCCCCTCGCGGTCGTCCAGAAGGGCCATCATCAGATGTTCGGGGCAAAAGCGCTGGTGCTTCAGGCGAAGCGCGATGCCTTGCGCGGCCGCCAGAATTTCCTTGGCGCGGTCGGAATAGATTTTCAGGTCCATGCGGGTCCTCTTCGGCCGTCTTGAGACAAGCCCGGCGGGTTCGGGTTGAACGCTTCCTTATCCGGCAAGCGCGTCCCGTGAATTATATGGCGCGGAATCCGGCCTTCTCAAGTCTTGCGGAAGACAAAGGCCGAACTGCCGAAAAAATTGAAAAACATTCCCGCCAGCGTGCCGGCCGCCGCCGCCAGCACGGGATATTTCAACGCCAGCGGCACCCAGGTAACAAGCACCGCGTAGGTTCCGTAATTGAACACCAGCCCGCCAAGGCTGATGACCGCGAAAGCCAGCCATTGCCGTCCCGGCGGGGCACGCGGACGGTCACGAAAGGTAAAGAGCCGGTTGCCCGCCCAGGAGGCGCTCATCGCCATCACGAAGGAAATGGCGCGCGCCGTGTAGGGATCCAGTTGCAACAGCTTGAGGCCCGTCATCAGCACGGCGGCATCCACGCCGAAGCTGACCGCGCCCACAACAGCAAATTTGCCGAAACGCCGGAAGGACATGGGAGGATCAGGTCTTGCGGAACGCCGGCAGGCGCAGGTAATGCAGCCGCTTGATCTCCAGCCTTGCGCGGGTCAGGCTGTCAAGGATCAGGCCGAGCGCCAGCGCCAGAAAGCCAAGGATCATCAGCCCCGTCGCCAGCACCGCGCTGGGCAGGCGCGGCACGAGCCCCGTGCGCATGAACTCGTCCACCACCGGCAGGCCCAGCGCCAGCGCGACGCCCGCCAGCGCCGCGGCGATCAGGCCGAAGAAGGCCAGCGGCTTTTCCTCTTTCACCAGATAAAGCACGGTCAGGACAATGCGCAGGCCGTCGCGGACCGTGTTGAGCTTGCTGAACGAGCCGGGCGGGCGGGAGCGGTAGGGCGTTTCCACCTCATGCACCGGCAGGCGAAGCTGCAGGGCGTGAACGGTCAGCTCCGTCTCGATCTCGAAGCCGCGCGCGAGGGCCGGAAAGGATTTGACGAAACGGTTCGAAAAGGCCCGGTAGCCCGACAGCACGTCGCGCAGCTTCCGGCCGAACAGGAATCCCACCGCGCCGGTAACCACCCGGTTGCCGAAACGGTGCCCCCGCCGGTAGGCGGAAGCGCCGTCCTCCACCCGCACCGCGTTCACCATGTCACAGGGGCCTTCATGAATGGCGCGCACCAGCTTCGGGGCGGACGCGGCGTTATAGGTGTCGTCGCCATCGACCAGAAGATAGATATCGGCCTCGATGTCGGCGAACATGCGCCGCACCACATGGCCCTTGCCCTGCTGGCTTTCGCCGCGCACGACGGCCCCCGCCGCCCGCGCCGCCGCCCGGCTGCCATCGCCGGAATTATTGTCGTAAACATAAACTTGTGCGCCCGGCAAAATATTGCCAAAATCGCGGACAACCCTGGCGATGGTCGCTTCTTCGTTGTAACAGGGAACAAGAACGGCAATCTCTGGCATGGCCTGATTTTACAATTTTATGAGGTCCGCGCCGGAGTGTGCGGGAGGGCTTTGCAAAAAGCAAGCCGCCCCAGGGATCACGAAAAACATGCCAAAGAAATCATGCTAAAGAAATTCTGCAACACACTCCCGGATTCTCCGCCTTCGCAAGCGCCGGTCTCGCGGGAGGAGGCGGAAGACGCGGTGCGCGTCCTGCTGCGCTATCTCGGCGAGGACATCGCCCGCCCCGGCCTCCGGGACACGCCCGGCCGCGTGGTGCGCGCCTGGGAAGAATGGTGCGCGGGCTATGGCGAGGACCCGGCCGACACGCTCGACACCACCTTCGAGGATATGACCCGCTACGACCAGCCGGTCATCCTGCGCGGCATCGATTTCATCTCGCATTGCGAGCATCACATGGCCGCCATGCCGGGCAAGGCGCATGTCGCCTATTGGCCGGACGCAAAGGTGGTAGGCATCAGCAAGCTGGCCCGCACCGTGGACGTCTTCGCCCGCCGCCTGCAATCGCAGGAGAATTTGACGTGCGAAATCGCCGAGGCCATCGACCGCAACCTGAAGCCGAGGGGCGTGGCCGTGGTGCTGTCCGCCGCGCATGGCTGCATGACCACGCGCGGCGCGAGCAAGCCGGAAAGCCTGCTTGTGACGCGCCATTTCACCGGCTGCTTCAAAAGTGATTTGCAGCTTCAGGAACAGATTTTCGCGGCGCTGACCGGCAGGTAGCATCAACCAGAAATGCTTTTCTGCATCGTCCCACGCGGCAGTAATCCCAGACTCACAAACCACGCCAATTGTCACCCCCGCGCAGGCGGGGGTCTACGCCTTAAATCTTTTTTGATCATTAACATGAAAGAATCTAAGCGTGGATGCCCGCCTCCCTGCTTCGCCTTCGGCTACGCAGGACGAGCTTACAAAACGGCCCGGCGAAGCTTTAGCGAAGACGGGTCGCGGGCATGA
>JANQEX010000004.1 GCA_028278105.1 Alphaproteobacteria bacterium
GACGTTCAGTAATCAGAAATCAGAGGTCAGAAATCAGTGCCCCATGAGGCGTCATCCTGAAAAAGCGAGCGGCGCGAGCTTTATTCAGGATCTCTTTAATTGGAGAGAGATCCTGAATAACCGCTTCAGGCTTTTCAGCCCTCGCGGTTTCCGGGATGACATTCAGAAATCAGAGGTCAGAAATCAGAGATCAGTTTTCCAGGATGACGCCGTTTCTTTAACTCTTCACCCTTCACTTTTCACCCCCCCAAAGCCGTCATTCCGGAAAGGGCGAGCGGGTGCGAGCCCTTATCCGGAATCTTGTGCTATTATGGGAAAGAGATCCTGGATAAACGCGCTTTGCGCGTTTTCCAGGATGACGCTCATTGCTTTCACTTTTCACTCTTTACGGGCCGGCGAATGCCTGCCGCTCATCCCGTCGCTTCCTTCTGCAACGTGATCAGCCGCGCCGCGCCTTTTTGCGCGAGCGCCAGAAGCTGCGCGAACTGATCGGACGTGAACGGCCTTGCCTCGGCGGAGGCCTGCGCTTCCACCATCAGGCCGCTTGCGGTGAGGACGAAATTGGCGTCGGCCATGGCGGTGGCGTCCTCGGCGTAATCGAGGTCGAGCATGCAATCCCCCTGCCAGATGCCGCAGGAAACGGCGGCCACGCCCTCCGTCAGCGGGTTTTCCTTCAGCCGGCCTTGCGCCTGCAACCGGCGCAGCGCCAGCGCCAGCGCCACATACCCGCCGGTGATCGCGGCGCAGCGCGTGCCGCCGTCGGCCTGCAGAACGTCGCAGTCGATGCGGATCTGCCGCTCGCCCAGAAGCTCGCGCCGGGTCACGGCGCGCAAGGAGCGGCCGATCAGGCGCTGGATTTCCTGGGTGCGGCCGCTCTGGCGGCCGCGGACCGCCTCGCGCTCGGTGCGCTCCAGCGTGGCGCGCGGCAGCATGCCGTATTCGGCGGTCACCCAGCCCATGCCGGTCCCTTTCAAAAAGGGCGGAATCTTTTCCTCGACCGTCGCCGCGCACAGCACATGCGTGTCGCCGAATTTGGCAAGGCAGGAGCCCTCCGCGAATTTGGCGGGGTTGGGCACGAGGGTGACGGCGCGAAGCTCGTCAAGGGCGCGGGCGGAGGGACGCATTTCAGAAGCCAGAAGTCAGATATCAGAGGTCAGTAATCAGAGATCAGTAATTGCTTACTCCCAAATACTGCGTTCTGAAAACTGATATCTGACCTCTGACCTCTGATTCCGGTCAATTGTCAAGATACATGGGCACCAGCATGCCGCCCAGCGTGCGCCCGCCCAGGATATGCACATGGAAATGCGCCACCTCCTGATGGGCGTTGATGCCGTTGTTGACGATCAGGCGGTAGCCGGTGGGATCGGCGCCCACTTTCTTGGCCACCTCGCCCACCAGCCGCCAGAAACCCAGCATTTCCTCGTCGGTGGCCGAACGGCAGAAATCGATGTAATTGGTGAAATCGCCCTTCGGAATGACCAGGGCGTGAATCGGCGCCTGCGGCCTTGTGTCGTGGAAGGCAAGGGCATAAGGATTCTCGGCGATCTTCTGGCAGTTCAGCTCGCCGCGCAGTATCTTGGCGAAGACGTTTTTCGGATCATAGTTTTGCATGGAGCGCCCCGGAGCACATGGAGAAAGATGGAATCATAGATAACTTCTCATGCCGGGTGAAGGGGGGAAAAGAGGGTGATGCGTCTGGTGTTTATTCATGGCTGGGGCTTCGCGCCCGGCTTTTTCGATACCCTGGCGGGGCTGTTGCCGGAACAGGAGCAGGCGCGCGCCGATCTGGGTTTTTTCGGAACGCCGTTCATGCCGGAGGCGGGCGGCGGCGATATTCTGGTCGGCCATTCCTTCGGCTTCCTGCAGGGCATGCGCCTTCGTTCGGACTGGCGCGGCTGGGTGGCCATCAACGGCTTTGCCCGCTTCGCGGGCACGGGCGAAGGCTATTGCGTGCCGCCGGCCAGCCTCCAGGGCTTGCAGATGATGATGGGCTTCGCCGGCGGCGCGGCCATGGCGCAGTTTTACGCGGGCCTGGGCGCGATCCCTCCCGTCGGGAGCTATGATATCGGCCGGCTGGCGGAGGGGCTGGATATTCTGGCCGAAACCGATATCAGCGGAACGCTCACGGCGGCCGGGAAAGGCCTCGCGCTGGCCGCCGCCGATGATCCCCTGACGCCGGCTGCGGCCAGCGCGTATCTGGCCGGGCAGGCGCCGGGATCGAAACTGAAGGTTATCGAGACGGGCGGGCATCTCCTGCCGCTTGTGCGCCCCGGCTGGTGCGCGGAACAGATAAAGGCTTACCTGGCCCATGTCTGACGCGGCGCGGGACAAGGCGAACCCATTTGAAAAAGCCGCGCCGTCTTACGATGCCGCCGCCGTCTGGCAAAAAGACGTGGCGCGGCATCTGGTAAGCCTGGCGCGGCATGATCATCCGCAAACCATTCTTGATATCGGCTGCGGCACGGGATTCGTTCTGGCCGCGGCGCGGGGCCGCTGGCCTTCGGCCCGGCTTTTTGGGCTGGACTCTTCCCCCGCCATGCTGGAGGAAGCGCGCCGGAAACTGCCGGGGCTGGCGGCGATGGAAGGCGATGCAGCGCGGCTTGGCGAAGCAGAAGCCCCCTTTCCCTTGTTGAGGGAGGGGATCAAGGAGTGGGGTTCTGTGGAAGGGCCGAGAGGGCCGGAAGGGTCCGTGGGGTCGACAAAAAAGACCCTTGCGCCCCTTATGACCCGTGAGACCCTGTTTGTGACGCTTCACCCCTCCCCCAGCCCCTCCCAAGGGGAGGGGGGATTAAGCAGCCCGCGCTTTGACCTGATGTTTTCCTCCATGCTTTTGCACTGGCTGCCAGAGCCCGCCCGCGTTTTGCGAAACTGGACGAAGCTGCTGAAGCCCGGCGGACGGCTTTACGCGGCGCTGCCGGTCGCGGGCACGTTGCGGGAATGGCGCGGTCTTTGCCGCAGCGCGGGCGCCGGGGACCGGCTGATCAATTTTCCGCCGGAGGATTTCGCGCAAGGCGTTGCCGGAACGCTGGAACTGCGCGAACACAAGAGCGAATTTCCAGGCCTGGCCGCTTTTTTGCAAAGCCTGAGAAACGCCGGCGCCCATGCGCCGCGCCCCGGCTCGTCACCGCTTCCGCGCGCGGCGATGCGGAGTCTGTTGCGCGGGAACGAAAACGGCTTCACCGCCACCTGGCGGGTGGTTTATCTGGAAGTGAAGAGTGAACAGGCCTGACAGCCTTCTCCAAAAACCGTTATTCCGGAAAGGGCGAGCGCAAGCGGGCCATCTCGTGCCATGATGGGAAAGAGATCCTGGATAACCGCCCGCGGCGGTTTCCAGGATGACGTTCAGTAATCAGAAATCAGAGGTCAGAAATCAGAGATCCGTTTTCCGGGATCAGTGCCCCATAAGGCGTCATCCTGAAAAAGCGAGCGGCGCGAGCTTTATTCAGGATCTTTCTCCTGTTAAAGAGATCCTGAATAACCGCTTCGGGCTTTCAGCCCTCGCGGTTTTCAGGATGACGCGGTTTTTCTTTTCACTTTTCACTTTAAACCGCTTCTTCCCGCATCACTCTCAGCGCCTCTTTCGGGTCGATGCGGCCGTCATAGAGCGCGCGGCCGGCGATCACCCCGGTGATGCCGGATTTTTCTTCCTTTTTCAGCTCGACAAGGTCTTGCAGGGACGCCACGCCGCCCGACGCGATTACCGGCGTGGTCAGCGCGAAGGCAAGGTCGGCGGTGGCTTCCACATTCACGCCCGCCAGCGCGCCGTCGCGGCCGATGTCGGTGTAGATGATGGCGGCGACGCCCGCGTCGTCCAGCTTCAGCGCCAGATCCAGCGCCCGCACATGGGTGTCTTCCGCCCAGCCCGATACCGCCACATAGCCGTCGCGCGCGTCCACCGCCACCGCCACCTTGCCCGGAAAGGCGCGGGCCGCCTCCTGCACCAGATTGGGCTGGCGCAAGGCCGCCGTGCCCAGCACCACCCGCGCCACGCCTTTCTCCAGCCAGCCTTCAATGGTCTGCATGCTGCGGATGCCGCCGCCAAGCTGCACCGGCATGGCGATGGCCTTCAGAATGGCGTCCACCGCTTCGGCGTTGATGGGCTTGCCCTCGATGGCGCCATTCAGGTCCACCAGGTGCAGCCAGGCGAACCCCGCCTCCTGAAAACTGCGGGCCTGGGCCGCGGGATCGGCGTTGAAGACCACGGCCTGCTCCATGTCGCCGCGGACAAGGCGCACGCACAGGCCGTCTTTCAGGTCGATGGCCGGGAAAAGGATCATGAGGGGCTAGGGGCTAGGGGCTAGGGGCTAGGGGCTAGGGGCTAGGGGCTAGGGGCTAGGAAGAATCGGTAGCTACCACAACTAGCCCTTCGTTCCTAGGTTCAATGGACAATTACCAACACGAACATTCCCGCGCCCGGCTTCGCCTGCGGCTACGCCGAGGTTTTTGCCTATTTGTCACGCCGAAGCTTGCGGAGGCGGAAAAGCGGGAATCCCATTTGTTTTCAAAAACAAACTGGATTCCGGGTCACGGTTGCTGCGCAACCTTGCCCGGAATGTTCATCGGGTCTTTTCAATGACTTGAGTTTAATTGTCCATTGAACCTAGGTCCCCGCGGGAGTTTATCCCTGCGAAAGCAGGGACGGGAACGCCTGGATTTTGGGATCCCCGCCGAAGCCTGTTCCTGCTCTCGCTGGAGTTTACCCCTGGGGAAGTAAACTCCAGCGGGAGCCGGCATGATGTTCATCAAACTGAGACACGACCAAAGGGTCGGGAAGGTCGCAGGGGATCCATAGGGTCAAAGACCCTTTCGCCTCTTGTGACCCGGCATTCAGGCGGCAATCCAGCGTTTTTCCAGCGCGTCCAGCCCGCCTTCGGGGATGGCGGCGCGGATCTCGCGCATCAGCCGCGTCATCACCGCCACATTGTGCTCCACCAGGATCTGGATGCCGAGAAGCTCCTCCGATTTTATCAGGTGGTGAATATAGCCGCGCGCGAATCCGGCCGTGGGCGGGTGGTGGTTTTCGGGATCAAGCGGCGTGGTATCCTGGGCATGGCGCGCGTTGCGCAGATTGAGCCGCCCGCCCTTTTGCCCCGGCATCAGCGCAAAGCCGTGGCGGCCGAGGCGGGTGGGCTGCACGCAATCAAAGGTGTCGACGCCGCAGCGCACGCCGCGGAAAATGTCGTCGATATCCCCCACGCCCAGCAGATGCACGGGGCGCGGGCGCGGGCCGGGAGGGTCAAGGACCCTTTGCGACCCTTTCGACCCTTCGGACCCTTTCGATCCTGCCGCATTTTCGGAGCCACTCAAATAGGGCGCGGCCCATTCCAGCATTTCGTAAAGATCGTCCTTGGTTTTGCCGTAGCAGCCGCCGAAGGCCGTGCCGAAAAAAGGCCGGGAGGCAATAAATTGCGCCGCCTCCTCGCGCAGGTCGCGGAACACGCCGCCCTGGATGATGCCGTACAGCGCCTGCGGGTGCGGCGCGGCATCTCCCATGTCCCGGCGCTGCCTTTCCAGCCGTTCCTGTTCCTCCAGGCAGCGTAGCGCCCAGCGATGCGTCCGGGAGAGAGACCGGGCGGTGTAATCATGGGAATGATGCAAGGCGGTGCATTCATCGAAGGCCATCACAAGATCGGCCCCCAGCGCGCGCTGGATCCGCATGGAGCTTTCGGGCGTCAGCAGGTGTTCGCCGCCGTCCAGATAGGACCGGAAGCGCACGCCGTCCTCGGATATGTCGCGCACCGTGTTGGGCCGCGCCTTCTGGCCCTTGCCCTGCAACTCATCGCCCGCGCCCTGCATGGAGAAAACCTGATAGCCGCCGGAATCGGTCAGCAGGGGGCCCGGCCAGCCGGTCATGCGGTGCAGGCCGCCCAGCCGCGCCACTGTCTCAGCCCCCGGCCTCAGCATCAGGTGATAGGTGTTGGCAAGAATGACGCCGGCGCCCGCGCGGCGCGTCGCCTCCATCGACAGGCCCTTGATCGCGCCCTTGGTGGCGCAGAAGACGAAGTTTGGCGTGTCGATGACCCCGTGCGGCGTGACAAGCCGCCCGGCGCGTGCCCGGCTGCGGGGATCGGCGGAGAGGAGGGTGAAGGAAAAGCGGTTCATAGGTTCGAAGGTTCACAGGTTCGAAGGTTCGTCCTCCTTGAACCTGTGAACCCCTGAACCTCCGAACCTACTTCTTTTTGGCCTGAACGGTTTTCAGGCGGCGCTTCAGGGCCTTCAATTCGCCGCTCAACTCGGCGGGCCGGGCGTTCAGGAGAAAGCGGTCGATGCCGCCGCGCTTTTCCACGGTGCGGATGCCGTTCGCGGTCAGGCGGAGCCGCACCGGCTTGCCCAGAATCTCCGACGGGAACGAGCAACGCTGCAAATTGGGATTGAAGCGCGTGCGCGTCTTGCGGTTGGAGTGGCTGACCGTGTTGCCGAACTGGGGCTTTTTGCGTGATACGGCGCAGACGCGGGACATGGGCTTTTCCTTTATCCTGATATCCTGAAATGACGGGGATTTTTAGTTTATTTCAGGCGTGGCGGTCAAGCCGGGGCCGCCGGATTTTGGCCCGGAAGCAGGCTTTTTTGTCACGATATTTCCGCTCCAGTCGTAATATATGTATGTGCGCCGGCCGGGGAACATGTCATTCAGAGAAATGACCGTGAAATTGTATTTGCTTCCGGATTTTTTAAGGGCGTCGGCTATCAGGACGTTAAATCCGGCACAGAGCATGGAAAGCGCCTGATAACCCTGCTGGCCCCTGCCACACATCAGGTTGGAGATGACGTTTTTCAGGGCGGGGGCTGTCATCGAACGGCCGCGCCGCGCGGAGATTGAAACGGACGAACCTTTTTCCTCGCAAGGCGTTTGCGCGGAAAGGGTCCTTGCCAGTTCAATATAGCCGGGGTGCGTTGGACTTGGTGCTTTACCCTGATTGGCCAGATTGAGGGCGACGAGCAGGGTCAGAAAATCGGAAAGACTGTGGTCAGGGCATATCTCCCCCTTTAACAGGACGTAATTGCGCCGCGTCTTCCTGCCCAGTTCGTTCAGCAGCGGGGCAAGCAGCTTGCGCGGGTCATGGGTAAAAACAAGGTTTCTGAACATGTCATTGTCTTTGATGGCCTGCGGCGTTTTCCCGCTCGCGGCATTCGGGACGGGCGCAGGTTCCGCACAAGCAGCGCCCGGCGCGGGAAAAGCCGCGCGGGTCTTCTCGCGCCATTGCTTGAACTGGTCTTTGGAAAGAACGATGACGCCCGCGTCGCGCCTGTCGAGGTAACGGGCCATGACCTGCATGGTGATGTCGGGTGCGCCATCCGAAGCAAGGCCGGAAAACTCACCTTTCATAATTCTGTGGACCTTGTCGTTGAAATACGCGGCGTCGCCATAAAGCCCGGTCTGATCTTTTGCGAATCCTTTTAATCTCTCGACGAAACTGTCAAGGCTGTTTGCGCCGCTCCGTGCATAGGCCAGCAGTGCGTAGCTGGAAGACGCATTCGGAAAACGCCATTGCGCATGAATGAAGGCACCGGCCACGGAAAGAGACTCGCCGGCGACGGCGTCAACAATATCGTCATGCGTCAGGCGCATGCGGGAATGAATCTCCCCCTTTAGCCGCGCTGTTTCCGCGGCATTGTCCGGGATTGCAAGGGCGTTTTTGTAATCTTCAAAAAGCAGAAGAAGCTCCTTGCCTTCGGGAAGAGGACAAGTGGAGACGGTGTGTGGAGATGCGGAAGAAGGCTTCATGGGATGTTTCCAGGCCAGTCGAAAGAAGCCTGCAATATAGGCCATGATCCCGAAAGCAAAAACCCCGGAAGGCGAAGCTTCCGGGGTTTTTCGTTAACGAAGGGGAGATCCCGGATAACGCCCACGCGGGCGTTTCCGGGATGACGCTCAGGATCCAGGCAGGGCAACGCTCCCGGCCGGGAGGACGTCCGGGTTAGAAATCACCCATGTCGCCCATGCCGCCGCCGCCCGGCATGCCGGCGGGGGGGGCTTTCTTTTCGGGCTTTTCGGCGATCATCGCCTCGGTGGTGATGAGGAGTCCCGCCACCGACGCGGCCGATTGCAGGGCCACGCGCACGACCTTGGCGGGATCGACAATCCCTTCCTCGACCATGTCGACGTATTTGCCCTTTTGCGCGTCGTAGCCTTGCGTGGCGGCCGCGCCATCCAGCAGCTTGCCGACGATGACCGAGCCGTCCACGCCGGAGTTTTCGGCGATCTGGCGGATGGGAGCCTGAACGGCGCGGCGCACGATCTCGACGCCGCGGCGCTGGTCGTCATTGGCCGCCTTCAGCCTGTTCAGCGCGCCGGCCGCGTAAAGCAGGGCCGAGCCGCCGCCCGGAAGAATGCCTTCCTCCACCGCGGCGCGGGTGGCATGCATGGCGTCGTCCACGCGGTCCTTGCGCTCCTTCACCTCGACCTCGGTCGCGCCGCCGACGCGGATCACGGCCACGCCGCCCGCCAGCTTGGCCAGACGCTCTTGCAGCTTCTCGCGGTCGTAGTCGGAGGTGGTTTCCTCGATCTGCTTGCGGATCTGCGTGCAGCGCGCCTCGATATCCTTCTTCTTGCCGGCGCCGTCGATGATGGTGGTGTTCTCCTTGTCGATGCGCACGCGCTTGGCGCGGCCCAGCATGGCCAGCGTGACGTTCTCCAGCTTGATGCCGATGTCCTCGCTGATGACCTGGCCGCCCGTGAGGATCGCCATGTCCTCCAGCATCGCCTTGCGGCGGTCGCCGAAGCCGGGGGCCTTGACGGCGGCCACTTTCAGCCCGCCGCGCAGCTTGTTGACCACGAGGGTGGCCAGCGCCTCGCCCTCAATCTCCTCGGCCACGATCAGGAGCGGACGGCCCGACTGCACCACCGCTTCCAGAACGGGCAGCAGCGGTTGCAGGCCCGACAGCTTCTTCTCATGCAGCAGGATGGCGGGGTCCTCCAGCTCGCAGATCATCTTGTCGGCGTTGGTGATGAAATAGGGGCTGATGTAGCCGCGGTCGAACTGCATGCCTTCCACGACGTCCAGCTCCATCTCCAGCGACTTGGCCTCCTCCACGGTGATGACGCCCTCGTTGCCCACCTTGTCCATGGCCTCGGCCAGCTTGGCGCCGATCTCCTCGTCGCCATTGGCCGAGATGGTGCCGACCTGCTTGATCTCGTCATTCGACTTGACCTTGCGGGCCTGCTTCTTCAGTTCCTCCACGAGATTGTCGACGGCAAGGTCGATGCCGCGCTTCAGGTCCATGGGGTTCATGCCAGCAGCCACGGCCTTGGCGCCTTCCTGGGCGATGCTCTGCGCCAGCAGCGTGGCGGTGGTGGTGCCGTCGCCCGCGAAATCATTGGTCTTGCTGGCGACTTCCCGGACAAGCTGCGCGCCCAGGTTCTCCAGCTTGTCGGACAACTCCACTTCCTTGGCGACGGTCACGCCGTCCTTCGTGGTGCGCGGCGCGCCGAAGCTCTTCTCGATCACCACGTTGCGGCCCTTGGGGCCCAGCGTGACCTTCACGGCGTTGGCGAGAACATTGACGCCGTTCAGCAACCGCTCGCGGGCCTCGGCGTGGAAAACGACTTGTTTGGCGGACATGGGGATTTCTCCATTTAAGGGTTTAGGATCCAGGGACGAGAGACCAGGAAGATCGGGGCTGCATTTCTAGTTCCTAGCCCCTCGTTCCTAGCCCCTCCTTTCAGGCGGCTTTCTTCTTCGCGGACGGGGTTTCGATCACGCCCATCACGTCGCTCTCCTTCATGATGAGAAGCTCCTGGCCGTCGATCTTCACCTCGGTGCCCGACCATTTGCCGAACAGCACGCGGTCGCCGGTCTTGAGATCCAGCGGAACGATCTTGCCCGTCTCGTCGCGCGCGCCGGGGCCGGCGGCGATCACCTCGCCTTCCTGCGGCTTTTCCTTGGCGGTGTCGGGGATGATGATGCCGCCCGCGGTCTTTTCCTCGGATTCCAGCCGGCGGACCACCACGCGGTCATGCAGGGGACGGAATTTCATGCGTTTGCCTCCTGAAGCAAGGTTCAAAGGTTCGTAGGTTCGAAGGTTCGTGGGTTCGAGGGTTCATGAGGAAAGCCCTGGCTTTTCGCCGCCTTGAACCTCTGAACCTTCAAACCCTTGCACCCTTCCCCGAAGTCCCTTGATTTTCAACGCCTTGCCTTGTGGACAGGCGTTGATAGCACTCAGGGCCTTCGAGTGCCAGCGATATAGCCCCGATCAAAAACCATTTCAAGAGGCTTTTTTCGGGAAAAATAATGCCGGCGGTTTTATGAAATGACTCACGCTGAAAGCATTAACCGTCACCCCCGCGCCCGGTTTCGCCTTCGGCTACGCCGGGCAAGGGGAGGGGAATATAAAGTCACCCTCTCCCTTTTCGCCTCCGCTCTGCGAGCTTCGGCGGACAAGCTTCCTTATAAGGACCCCGCCGGAGCCTTGGCGTAGGCAGACCAGAGGGAGGGGAATATATTCATGTCATGCCAGACCTTGGCGAAGCCGGGTGCGGGGACGCCTGATTACATTCTGGATTGCTTCGCCCCGCCAGCGGCGGGACTCGCAATAACGGCCATGGGAATGTTTTTGCGTAAATCCCGCTCCTGAGCCTTGCGTAAAAAGCCGCGCCGTGCCGTCATGGGATGCCGACGTATTTTGCCGCATATTCATGCCCGTCCCTCCCTCCTTCCGGCGGCTTGACGCCAACCCCATTCCCGCAAGCGGGACGGGCGGAATCCACGCCTCGCTGGTCGTGCGCAACGAGTCCCCGCGCCTGCCGTATCTGCTGAGCTATTACCGCAAGCTGGGCGTGACGCGCTTTTTCGTCACCGACAACGGCTCCACCGACGGGGGCGCGGAGTATCTGGCCGCCCGGCCCGATTGCCATGTTTTTTCGACGCAAGAATCCTATGCCGCGTCCCGGTTCGGCGCGGCGTGGCACCAGCGGATTCTTGATCTTCATGGCGGCGGCCGCTGGTGGCTGATGCTGGACGCCGACGAGTTCCTGGTCTATCCCGGCTGCGAGCGGGAGCCGCTTTCCGCGTTCTGCGCGCATCTTGATTCAGCCGGCGCGGAAGGGCTTTACACGATTTTGCTTGACATGTATCCGCGCGGCCCGCTGGCCGAGGCGCATGACCGGCCGGGACAGGACCCGCTTGCGGTCTGTCCCTTTTTCGATTCCGGCTACACATTCCGCCCGCGCCCCGGCCTGCCCTTTTGTCCGCCCTTTCCGCGCGTGGAGCCTTTGGGCGGCCCGCGCCTGCGCCTGTTCTATCCCGAATTTCTCGGCAACACGGCGCTGAAAATCGCCGGCGTGAAAATCCTGCGCAAATTGCGCGACGCCCTGCGCAAAACGGGGCTTGATCTTCCCTTGCCCGCCGCCCTGCCGCCAATGCTGTTCAAGATTCCGCTGTTCCGCTTTCGCCCCGGCCTCAAGATCATCAGCAGCCATGTCACCTCGCCGCTGCGCCTCGCGGCCGCGAGCGGCGCGCTTCTTCATTTCAAGTTCTTTTCCGGCTTCCACGCGAAGGCCCTGGCCGAGGCGCGGCGCGGCGAGCATTTCGACGGCGCAAGCGAATATGGGCGCTATTGGCGTTTTTTGAACAAAACGGACCCCGTCTCCTTTTATTGCGGCGCAAGCCTTGAATATGCCGGTTCCGCGCAACTGGCGGCGCTCGGCCTGATCCGCGATACGGCGGAATGGGCCCGCCAAAGAACCCCTTAACCCTGTCATGAAAGCTTTGAAGCCCTTTCCCGCCGCCGCCGCGCCGGATTATAAAAGAGCCCTGTTTTTTCGGATCGCCCATGACCCCATCCCGCATCGATTTTCTCGGCCTGCCGCTTGATGCCGGCGTGACCCTTGCGGATGTCTGCCGCCGGATCGGGGAAAAATCCGGGCCGGAGTTTGTCACCTTTATCAATCCCTCAAGCTGGGCCCTGGCGCGGAGCCGGCCGGAATTCCCGGACATGCTGCGCCAGATGACCCTTGTCTTGCCCGACGGCATCGGCGTGGCGGCGGCCTGCCGTTTCCTGACCGGGCTTGAATGCCCGCGCATCAGTTTCGACGCCTCCTCGCTCGCCGATCCTTTTTTCAGGACCGCCGCCGAAAAGAAAGCCACGATCCTGCTGGTGGGCGGCGCGCCCGGCGTCGACGAGCAGATGCTGGACAAGCTGCAAGACAACTGGCCCGGCCTGAAGCTGACCGGCTCCATGCATGGGTACGGCGGCCTGGCTCCCAAGGTCAGGAGCGTCATGGACAAGGCGCCCGATATCGTGATCGCCGGCATGGGGGGATTGCGGCAGGAGCGGTTTTTGCTTGACCTGGCGGCGGCCGGCTACACGGGCCTCGCCATCACCTGCGGCGGCTTCTTCGACCAGTATCTGGAGAATGCCCGCTACTATCCCCGCTGGATCGACCGCTGGAACCTGCGCTTCGCCTGGCGCCTGTTCAAGGAGCCGAAACGGCTGGGACGGCGCTATCTGATCGATTACCGGATTTTCATCGGCCTCGTGCTCAAGGCCGCGTGGAGCAAAAAAATCCGCCCGCTTTTTTCCGGCCTGGGACGGCGGACGCATTTGACCTAGGGTCGGGCTCCATGACCATCCGCACGCCTTCCCTGCCGAAAGACCTGCGCCTTTACGCGGTGGGCGACATCCACGGGCGCGCCGATCTTCTGGAGGTCCTGCTTGAAAAAGTCGATGACGACCGCAAGGGGCATCGCGGCGCGGCGCGGCTTGTTTTCCTCGGCGATTACGTGGACCGCGGCCTTTACAGCCGTCCGGTGGTCGACCGGCTGCTGGAACTGGAAAAAACCGAAGCGTCTCCGCCCGTTTTCCTGATGGGCAATCACGAGCGGATGATGCTGAGCCTGCTTCGGGCCTTCGATGCCTCGCTCCTGCGGAGCTGGCAGCGTTTCGGCGGGCGCGAAACCCTGCTCAGCTACGGCCTGACGCCCGGCCAGCTGGCCGCGGATCCAAGGGACATATGGGCCGGGATGGTTGAAAAAACACCCGCTTCGCACCGGCAGTTTCTGGAGAGGCTTGCGCCGCAAGCGCAGTTCGGCGACTATTTTTTCTGTCATGCCGGCGTGCGGCCGGGGGTTGATCTCGCGGCGCAAACCGCGCAGGACCTGATGTGGATCCGGGCCGAATTCCTTGCCCATGACGCGCCCTATGCCAGGATGATCGTTCATGGCCATACCATCGCGCCGGAGGCGGAGCTGCTGCCCCACCGCATCAACATCGACACCGGCGCCTATGCCACGGGCCGGCTGACCGCTCTCGGCCTGGAAGGGACGCGCCAATGGCTGATACAAACCGGCTGAACATCAACGCATCCACGCTGGCCTTCTGGTTTTTCGCGTTGAGCATCGCCCTTCTGCCCGTTGGGCTGGGCGGCAACCGGCCTGTTCCCTTCGGCCTCGCCGCGGCGGGACTGGGCGCAAGCGCCTTTTTTCTCTTGCGCGACGCATCATGCTGGCGCGGGCTTGTTTTTTTTCCGCGCCTGCGCGTGGCGCTGGCGCTGCTGGGGCTTGTTCTGGCCTGGGCCGGGATGCAGATCTCGCCTTTCGTGCCGTCCGCGTGGGAACATCCCGTCTGGCGGGAAGCGGCGGCGGCGCTGGGCCGCCCGCTGAAGGGGTCCATATCGCTTTCGCCCGAAGACGGGCTTTACGGCCTGACGCGCCTGGCGGCCGCCATCGCCTGCGGGCTTCTGGCCTATATTCTGGCGCAGGACCCGCGCCGGGCGCGCCGGCTGCTCACCGTGCTGTGGTGCGCGGCGGCGGCCGTCTGCGCCTACGGGCTGACCGCCTTTCTTGCGGGCAACACCACCATCCTGTGGTTTGAAAAATGGGCCTATCCCGGCGACCTGACCGCCACCTTCGTGAACGGCAACCATTTCGCGATTTTCGCCGGAACCGGTTTCATCACGGGCGCGGCTTTGCTGGTCCAGTCCTGGCGCGAGGAGGTGGAGCCGCGCCGCCGGCAGGATCTCCAAAAAGCCCTGCGCGGCTGGCTGGTCAGAAAAGCCTGCCCGCGCGGGCTGGTGTTGGCGTTGATGCTGGTATGCATCCTCTTAAGCCATTCAAGGGCCGGGCTGGTCCTGACGCTGGCGGGCTTCTGCGCCTGGCTGTTTTTCCTCCAGCTTTACCTCAAGGCCTGGCGGCGCGCGGCGGTGATCGCCGTTTTCTCCTGCCTCGCGCTGATATTGCTGGCGCTGGCCGCCATGCATTATTCCGGCAATTTCGCGGCGCTGTTCCAGGATTATTCCGCGCGCGACCGCATGACGGTCTATGGAATCATGCTGGAGGCGCTGGCGGCCAATCCCTGGCTCGGCCACGGGCTTGGCGGTTTTCAGGCGGTGTTCCGCCTGTACCAGCCGGGCATGATCATGGAATTCGACCACGGGCACAGCGATCTTCTGGAATCGCTGTTCGACCTGGGCCTTCCCGCGGGCCTTCTTTTGTGGGCCGCCGTCCTGCTTCTGCTGGGCGGGCTGGTCCGCGGCATGCTGCGCCGCCGCCGCGACGGGCTTTATCCCACGCTGGCGCTGGCCGTCAGCCTTGCGGTGCTGGGCCATGCCTCGGTCGATTTCAGCCTGCAATGCCCGGCGGTTCTTTTTACCTGGACCACGATCCTTGGCGTGGGCCTGGCCCAAAGCTGGCGGGACTCGGAGAAGAAGGGGTCTGAAGGGTCACAAGGGTCTTAAGGGTCAACACAAACGACCCTCATGACCCTTTCGACCCTATCGACCCTTCGTAAAGGCGCGCCAGGCGTCCATCAGGGAAGGATCGCCGCCGCGCTTCAGGGCCGCTTCCACCGCGCCGGTCAGGCCGCGGCGGGCGGCGGCGCGATAGGTCTCGCCGGGGCGGAAGCGCACGGCCTTTTGCCAGAGAACCGCCTGATGGGTCCGGTCGCCGCCGCCGTGGACGGCGCGCAGATCATGCCACATCAGCGCGCGCTCGGCGATCTGGCGCGGATCATTGGGGCTGACAAGGTCGGACATGCGCAAGGCGTCAAGGGCGCCCGGCGCGTCGCCCGTCCGGGCGCGCAAATAGGAAAGCCGCGCCCAGGCATAGGGATCGGCGGGCAAGGAGGCCAGGTTGCGCTCCTGCTCTTCCCGAAGGCGGGCGAAGGCGTCCCGGCGCGCTTTGTTATCCTTGCCGGCGGCGGCGCGCGGCAGGACCCTTTCGATGCGCAGGTTCAGATCCGCCGCCGGGCGCGCGGTGAAAAAAATATTTTCCACCGCCACAAGCAGGAAGAAGACCGCCAACGCGCCCATGCCCCAGCGGGAAAGGCGCGGACCGGAACCGGTCCCGGACCTAGTTGGCGTAGTATTTTTTGTAGTGGCCGTAGTAATAGCCATAGTCGCCATACCCGTATTGTTTCTGCCGGTTCAGGTCCACCTGCGTCAGCACCGCGCCCGCGACCTTGATGTTGAAAGAACCGAACTGCTTCAAGGCCTCGTCCACCACGTCCCGCGGGGTGGCGGCCCAGCGCACCACGAAAACCAGCGCGTCGGCGTGGCGGGCGGCATGGGCGGCGTCGGCCACCGCCATGATGGGCGGCGTGTCGATAATCACCATGTCGTAACGCTTGCGCGCCTCGTTCAGCAGTTTGCCCATTTGCCGGGAGTTCAGCAGATCCTGCGGGTTGGGCGTTTTGGCATGGGCGATCAGCACGTCGGCGCCGCTGGCGTCTTTTTGCAAGGCCTTCTGCAAGGGCACGTCGCCCGCCAGCACCCTGGCCAGGTCCGGCTTGTCCTTGTCCAGCGACAGCATGCTGTAAAGGCGCGGCCGGCGCATGTCGGCGTCGATCAGCAGCACCGCGCCGCCCGATTTGGCCAGCAGGCGGGCGAGGGAGGCGCTGAACACCGTCTTGCCCTCGCCGGGCAGGGAGCTGGTGGCCACGATCACTTTCGGTGGGTGGTCGACGTTTGAAAAATGGATCGCGGTGCGGATCGAGCGCAGGGCCTCCGCATAGGCCGACAACGGCTTTTCCAGCACGTAATCGGTGGGAAGCTGGCCCTCGGCCGTCGCGGCCACGGGCACGAGGCCCAGCGCCGGCAGGTTGAAGCTTTGTTCGATGGTGCCCAGCGCCCGGATGCCGCGGTCAAGCGTTTCGATCACCCACGCGGTCATGAAGCCGGCCACCGCGCCCAGAAACGCGCCGCCGATCAGGAACACCAGAATGTCGGGAAAATAGGGCTTGTCGGGGATCGCGGCGCGGCTGATGATGCGGGCGTCGGCCATTTGCAAATCCTGCTGCTCGCGGATCTGCTTGGAGCGGTTGAGGAAGCCTTCATACAGGCCGCGCGCCGCCGCCGCCTCGCGCTGCAACTGGCGCAGCGTCACCATGGCCTGGTTGCCGGCGCCGGCCAGCGCCTCGATCCTGGCCAGTTCCTTTTCCAGCGTCCGCACCTTGCCGTCGGCGATGTCATGATCGTTTTGCAGCCCGGCCACGATCTTGCGGATTTCCTCGCGGATCTTTTCGCGGACCGTCCGCAATTCGTTGCGCAGGTCGATCATCTTCGGATGGCGGTTGCCGTAACGGGCGCCAAGATCGGCCTCCTGCCGGCGCAATCCGGTTTCCTGCTGCTTGAGCTGGGCGATGAAGCCGGACGCCAGCACCACCGACGCGGTGGCCAGGCGCGCGTCGTCCAGCCCTTTCACGCCCTCCAGCCGGGCCAGGGCCTGCGAGCGTTCGGCGCGGGCCTGCACCAGCTGGGCGTTGATGGCCGTCAACTGCTTCTCGGTGATGGTTTCATCGCCCACATTCACCAGCTTGTGGGCGATCTTGAAATCCTCCACCGCCTTTTCCTTGACGCGCACCTCGCCGCGCAGGCTTTCCAGCCTCCTGGCGAGCCAGGCATTGGCCCGCTTGGAGGCATCGTATTTCACCTCCAACTGGTCCACGAGATACTGGTCGGCGAAGGCGTTGGCGATTTTGGCGGCGCGCGGCGCCCGGCGGTCGCGGTAGGTGATCGCAATGGTGACGGAACGCCCGTCATTCTCGACGCCGAGGTTCTTGAGAAGCTTTTCGGCGACGCGGGTGCGGTCCTCGCTTTCCCGGCGGGCCTTCGCCTCCGGGTGGCGGCCCGAAAACAGGCGGCGCAGCCAGCCGCCGAAAGACAGGCTGGCGTTGAAATCCCTGTCCTGCAACAGGTTCAACTGATCGATCACGCGGTCGACCACCGCGCGCGCGCGGATCACGTTCACCTCGCTGCGCACCGCCGCCTGGCCGGGCCGCAGGGCCGAGACCACCGCCTCCACATGGGTCACCTGGGTCCGGCGCTGGTCCAGCATGACCACGGCCTCGCCCTCGTAGCGCGGCGGCAGCAGCAACGCCAGCAGCAGGGCAAACACCGTCACGCCGGCCGTGACCGCGCCCATCAGGGAGCCGTTGCGCCGCGCGAACAGCCAGACATCCCGAAGGTCGCTCATCAAAAAAAGCTTGTCCTGATCCATGGCCGCCCGTGGGTTTAAAACTTCCCGCCCCGCCGGGGATACGGGCGGGAAAATATTTATCTCAAAAAGCCTTTATCCAAACAACGGAATCCGAATCTCGTCCTGGGGCCTAGGTTCAATGGACAATTAAACTCAAGTCATTGAAAAGACCTGATGAACATTCCGGGCAAGGTTGCGCAGCAACCGCGACCCGGAATCCAGTTTGTTTTTTGTTCGAAGATAAAACGGGATTCCCGCTTTTCCGCCTCCGCAAAGCTTCGGCGCGACGGGTGCGCCAAGACCTCGGCGTAGCCGCAGGCGAAGCCGGGCGCGGGAATGTTCGTGTTGGTAATTGTCCATTGAACCTAGACT
>JANQEX010000010.1 GCA_028278105.1 Alphaproteobacteria bacterium
TCATGCAACCGCCTTCGGCGGTTGCTGGATTCCGGCTTCCGCCGGAATGAGCAGTTATCTGTTTGGTTTGATTCATTTCTAATTGAGTTCAGACCCTAATAATTTCCGTATGGGAATTCCCCATAAGCACATTCCCGCGCCCGGCTTCGCCTGCGGCTACGCCGAGGTCTTGGCGCACCCGTCGCGCCGAAGCTTGCGGAGGCGGAAAAGCGGGCATCCCATTTTTCTTGAAAAAACAAATGGGACCACCGCCGGAGCCTGCCCCCGTCCCTCCTGCCGTTATGTGTGTCAAGATTATTCATTAAGTGTTTTAAGGTTTTATGTTATTGTTGACAAGAGAACGCCTTAAGTGTTATAAGTCACTAAGTTAAATGTAACAAGCTTGTTCCCAATAGGTCACAAGATGCCTCGTAAAAGCAGACAAGACCCGGTCATCCGGGAGTTCATCCTGCGAAATATCGATGACCACCCTTCATCCATTGTCTCCGTCGCAATGGAGACGTTCGGCTTTTCGAGACCCGGCATTCTCAGATACGTCCAAAAGCTGGTTGATGAAGGCCTCCTGACTTCCGAGGGGAATACTTATGCGAGGCGTTACGCGCTCAAGAACATTTCCGAAAAATACTACACCCTGAAAATAGACCATCTGTGGAGAGAAGATGAAATCTGGCGAAAGGATATTTTGCCGCTTCTAAAGGGGGTTCCTGAAAACGTGACCGGAATTTGCCAGTATGGTTTTACGGAAATGCTGAATAACGTTCTTGATCACGCCCGCAGCCCTTGGGTGAGCCTGGGCTTCCACCGGACGTATAGCGAAACAAGAATGATTATTATTGATTCCGGAACAGGCATTTTCAAAAAAATCCAGAATGATTTTGGCTTAAGCGACCCCCGCGCGGCTCTTCTCGAACTATCGAAAGGCAAGCTGACCTCCGACAGGAAAAACCACACCGGCGAGGGCATATATTTCACTTCCAGGGCGTTCGACGAATTTCGAATCAGATCGGGAAACCTGTTCTATTCCCGTGAAAAACACGATGAAGACGACTGGCTCATAGAAGTCAACGACCGGACGGCCAGTCGTACCGGCACACTGGTGGGCATGAAAATCCGGACAGACGCCGGCTGGAGCATGACGGACGTTTTCGACAAATATCGTGGCGATAACTGGAAATTCAGAAAAACGCATGTGCCGATAAAATTGATGCAATATCCCGGCGAACAGTTAGTCTCCCGGTCGCAGGCGAAAAGGCTTCTATCCAGGTTCGACAATTTCTCGGAAGTCTTTTTGGATTTTCAGGACGTGGAGAAAATCGGACAGGGATTCGCGGATGAAATCTTCAGGGTTTACAGAGAGTCAAACCCGGATATCCATCTGGTGTTTTGCAATGCAAATCCCGAAGTCACGAAAATGATAGAGTCTGTCAATGGGGGCAACGTCAGGGATATTCCAAGGTCTTCCTAGGCCGTTTCTTTTTTGAGTGTTTCGCCAACCGGTTCAGGTCTTTGGGGCGCTTCGGTTTTTTCATGTTCGAAACAGGGAGACGGGACATGGCCGGTTCAAGCAGGCCATGAAACCATTAACTTTCAAACTGACCCATGACCGTTTTCCCCTTGCTATAAGCCATTCCGGCTGCTACATTCCCCGCCATCAGGACTGCAAGTGAACGATAAGGTGGGCCAAAACGCCCGCCTTTTTTGTTAGCCAAATCCTGAAGGTCATGCCCGCGAAAACGGGCATCCACGTTGTTTGATGATTTATGGATTCCGGCTTTCGCCGGAATGAGGGGTTCATGGCCATCGCCGACCGCATACAAACGCTGATCACGCCCGAACTGGAAAGGCTCGGCTATGAGCTTGTGCGCGTGCGGCTCATGGGCGGCGGCGGGCGCACGACGCTGCAAATCATGGCCGAGCGCGCGGACGGCGCCCCCATGCGCGTGGAGGATTGCGAGGCCGTCAGCCACCATCTGTCCCCGTTGCTGGACAGGGCCGATCCCATCGCCGCGCGCTACATGCTTGAGGTCAGCTCGCCCGGCATTGACCGGCCCCTGACGCGCCTGAAGGACTTCGCCCGGTTTTCAGGACATGAGGCAAGGGTTCAGCTTCGCCACGCCATCGGCGGGCGGCGGAATTTCAGCGGCCGGCTGTGCGGCGTGGCGGACGGGATGATCGGGCTTGAGGCCGGAGCGGAAAAGCCGGGCACGCGGCGCATGGATTTTCCCCTTGCCGAGGTGGAAACCGCCCGCCTGGTGATGACGGACGAACTTCTGAAAACCGCGGCGAAAGCCGGGTGAGTTTTTGTGTGGAGTCGTGAGGGACATCATGATGAGTGAAATCCTGCAGGTGGCCGACGCGGTGGCCCGCGAAAAAAGCATCGACCGCGACGAGGTTCTCGCCGCCATGGAGCAGGCCATCCAGAAGGCCGGGCGCTCGAAATACGGGCATGAGCACGACATCCGCGCCACCATCGACCGCAAGACGGGCGACATCCAGCTTATGCGCTACCTGCAGGTGGCCGACCCGGTGGAAAACGAATTCACCCAGATTCCCCTTTCCGCCGCGCAAAAGGCCAAGCCGGACGCGCAGGTGGGCGAATTCCTGGTGGACACCCTGCCGCCCATCGATTTCGGCCGCATCGCCGCGCAGACCGCCAAGCAGGTCATCGTGCAAAAGGTGCGCGACGCCGAGCGCGCCCGCCAGTTCCGCGAATACAAGGACCGCGTGGGCGAGGTGGTGAACGGCATCGTCAAGCGCGTGGAGTTCGGCAACGTCACCGTCGATCTCGGCCGGGCCGAGGCCGTGGTGCGCCGCGACGAGCTTCTGCCCCGCGAGCATTTCAAGACCGGCGACCGTGTGCGCGCCTACATCTATGACGTGCGCGAGGAGGTGCGCGGCCCGCAAATCTTCCTCTCCCGCACGCATCCGCTGTTCATGGCCAAGCTGTTCACGCAGGAAGTGCCGGAAATCTACGACGGCATTATTGAAATCAAGTCGGTCGCGCGCGATCCCGGCAGCCGCGCCAAGATCGCCGTCATCTCCAACGACAGTTCCATCGATCCCGTCGGCGCCTGCGTCGGCATGCGCGGCAGCCGCGTGCAGGCGGTGGTGAACGAGCTGGGCGGCGAGAAGATCGACATCATTCCCTGGTCGCCCGATCCCGCCACGTTCGTGGTCAACTCGCTGGCGCCCGCCGAAGTCACCAAGGTGGTGCTGGACGAGGAAGGCCGCCGCATCGAGGTGGTGGTGCCCGACGAGCAGCTCAGCCAGGCCATCGGCCGGCGCGGGCAGAATGTGCGCCTGGCCTCCATGCTCACCGGCTGGGACATCGACATCCTGACCGAAAAGGAGGAATCCGAGCGCCGTCAGGAGGAATTCCGCACCCGCTCCGCCCTGTTCATCGAAGCGCTGGACGTCGACGACGTCATCGCGCATCTGCTGGCGGCCGAAGGCTTCGCCAGGGTCGAGCATATCGCCGACGCGCCGGTGGAGGACCTGTCCGGCATCGAAGGCTTCGATGCCGACGTCGCGGCCGAATTGCAGAACCGCGCCAAAACCTGGCTTGAGAAAAAACAGGCCGAGATGGAAACCCGCACGGGCGAACTGGGCCTTGAAAAGGCCCTGCTCGACATTCCCGGCCTCACGCTTGAGATGAAGGTGAAGCTCGGCGAAAACGGCGTCAAAACGCGCGACGGCCTCGCCGATCTCGCCGGCGACGAGTTGCGCGAGATGCTGGGCGAAACCACGCTGACCGAACGCCAGGCCAACGAGGTGATCATGGCCGCCCGCGCCCACTGGTTCGCCGCCGCGGCGCCCGCGCCCGAAGCCCCCGCCGGGGACGCGGTATGAGGCCCCCCATCCAACGGAACGCGCATGAGCAGCGAAGCAAACGAAGAAAAAACCGAAGCCAAGAAAACCCTCAGCCTGGGCGGCAAGCTCAAGCTGAAGGAAGCGGTGGATCACGCCGGCAAGGTCGGCGTGGTCCAGCAGAGCTTCACGCATGGGCGGCGTAAAAGCGTCATCGTCGAGGAAAAGCGCCGCCGCGACGCCCCTCCCGCCGAGGCCAAGCCGGGCGCGCCCGCCGCCACCACCACAACCACCAGCGACGGCCAGACCCTGGTCGGCCTGACCGAGCAGGGCCGCGCCCGCTCCGCCACCATCCGCCAGCTTACCTCCGAAGAGCGCGCCGCCCGCATCCAGGTTCTGCGCGAAGCACTTGAAGAGGAAAAGCGCGCCGAGCAGAAGCCGCAGGCGCCCGGCCCCGGCGAGGCGGGGGCGCCCGACGCGCCGCCCTCGTCCGACTCGCTGCGCCAGCGCGAACTGGACGAGCTTCGCCAGATTCAGGAACTGGAAAAGAAAAAGGCCGAAGAGGAAGAGCAGAAACGCAAGGAATCCGCCACCGCCCGGCGCAAGGAAGGCATCCGCCTGCCGCATGCCGCCGTGCCGCCGGACGAGGAGGAAGAGGAATCCGCGGCATCCCGCCGCGGCCGCACCCGCACCGCCGCGCGCGTGCCCACGCCGTCGCGCCGGGGCGGAAGCGAGCGCCGCCGCGGCAGCGGCAAGATCAGCCTGTCGCAGATTTCGGTCAGCGAGAATGAGGTCGAACTGGTGGAGCGCACGCGCTCCGTGGCCTCGGCCCGCCGCGCGCGCGAAAAGGAAAAACGCCGCATGGCCGGCGGCGAGCAGCAGAAAATTCTCCGCGACGTGGTGATCCCCGACGCCATCACCGTGCAGGAACTGGCCAACCGCATGACCGAGCGCGGCGGCGACGTCATCAAGACCCTGATGAAGCTGGGCGTGATGGCCACCATCACCCAGACCATCGACGCCGACACGGCCGAGCTTGTGGCGGCCGAGTTCGGCCACCGCGTCAAGCGCGTCTCGGAAGCCGACATTGAAACCGGGCTGGAAGACGCGCCCGGCGCGGCGGAAACCCTGGAGCCCCGCGCGCCGGTCGTCACCGTCATGGGCCATGTCGACCACGGCAAGACGTCCTTGCTGGACGCGCTGCGCGCGTCCAACATCGCGTCGCGCGAGGCGGGCGGCATCACCCAGCATATCGGCGCCTACCAGGTGGAAACGCCGCGCGGCAAGGTCACCTTCATCGACACACCCGGCCACGCCGCCTTCACCGAAATGCGCGCGCGCGGCGCGCGCGTGACCGACATCGTGGTGCTGGTCGTGGCCGCCGACGACGGCATCATGCCGCAAACGGTGGAAGCGATCACCCACGCCAAGGCCGCCGAAGTGCCGATTGTGGTCGCCATCAACAAATGCGACCTGCCGGCCGCCGATCCCCCGCGGGTGCGGCAGGAACTGCTTCAGCACGACATCCAGGTGGAGGACATGGGCGGCGAGGCGCTGAGCGTCGAGGTCTCCGCCAAGGCCCGCACCGGACTGGACAAGCTGCTGGAATCCCTCCTGCTGCAAGCCGAGGTGCTGGAGCTGAAAGCCAATCCCGACCGCATCGCCCGCGGCGTGGTGATCGAGGCCGAAATGGACAAGGGCCGGGGCGCCATCGCCACCGTGCTGGTGCAACAGGGAACCCTGAGACTGGGCGATATCTTCGTCACCGGCGCGCAATGGGGGCGCGTGCGGGCACTGATCGACGATCACGGGAAAAATGCCGGACAGGCCACGCCGTCCGAGCCCGTGGTGGTGCTGGGCCTTTCCGGCGCGCCCCTGGCGGGCGACGACTTCATCGTGGTGGAAAGCGAGGCGCGGGCGCGCGAGATTGCCGATTTCCGCAGCCGCCGCAAGCGCGCGGGCCAGGCGGCGCAGAGCGTCACCAAATCCTCGCTGGAGGAAATGTTCACCAACATCCGCGAAGGCGGCGCCAAAACCCTTCCCGTTCTCATCAAGGCCGACGTGCAGGGGTCGGTGGAAGCCATTCGCGGCGCGCTGGAAAAGCTTTCGGGCGACAATACCGAAGTCGGCGTTAAGGTGCTGGACGGCGGCGTGGGCGCCATTTCGGAAAGCGACGTCACGCTGGCCAAGGCCAGCCAGGGGCTGATTATCGGCTTCAACGTGCGCGCCAACCCGCAGGCGCGCGATCTGGCGCGGCAGGGCGGCGTGGACATCCGCTATTACTCCGTCATCTACAACATCATGGATGACGTGAAGCAGATGCTCTCCGGCCTGCTGGCACCGGAGATGCGCGAAAACCTGCTTGGTTACGCCGAAATCCTCCAGGTCTTCAACATCTCCAGGGTCGGCAAGGTGGCCGGCTGCCGCGTGACCGAAGGCATGGTCCGGCGCGGCGCCAGGGTGCGCCTGCTGCGCGACAATGTGGTCATCCACGAAGGGTCGCTCAAAACCCTGAAGCGCGTGAAAGAGGAAGTGAAGGACGTGAAGGAAGGCTATGAATGCGGCATGGCCTTCGAAAACTACGACGACATCCGTGAAGCCGACCGCATCGAATGCTTCGAGGTGGAGGAAGTGGCGAGGGAACTCTAGGGTCTAGGAGCTAGGATCTAGGGGCTAGGTTCAATGGACAATTACCAACACGAACATTCCCGCGAAAGCGGGAATCCCATTTGTTTTCAAAAACAAACTGGATTCCGGGGCGCGGTTGCTGCGCAACCTTGCCCGGAATGTTCATCTCGTCTTTTCAATGACTTGAGTTTAATTGTCCATTGAACCTAGG
>JANQEX010000037.1 GCA_028278105.1 Alphaproteobacteria bacterium
TGGCGGAGAGGATGAGATTCGAACTCACGAAACGGTTTCCCGTTTACCCGCTTTCCAGGCGAGCGCCTTCAACCACTCGGCCACCTCTCCATATCAGTCATCAGATATCAGAAGTCAGAAATCAGAAAAAGCACTTATTTGTCTGGATTGAATACAGGCCCCACGTGTCATGTCCGTGACCCCAACCACCTCCCTGCGTCAGTCATCAGATATCAGAAGCCGGAAATCAGAAAAAGCACATATTTGTCTGGATTGAACACAGGCCCCACGTGTCATGTCCGTGACCCAGCCACCTCCCTGCGTCAGTCGTCAGATATCAGAAGCCGGAAATCAGAAAAAGCACATATTTGTTTGCATTACGGGGTTTCATGCGCCTTGTCAAAGCCGGGCCTTGCGCCTACACATGAGGGCATCCGGCCCGCCCCGGCAGGCCCATATATATAAGCATCAACCCTAAAAAGCAGGATCACCATTACTCATGCCCCCGGCCGCCGCCACGCTTTCCGTTTCTCCCCCGGCCTTTGACATGGCCAACGCCATCCGGGCCCTTTCCATGGACGCGGTGGAGGCCGCCAGGTCCGGCCATCCCGGCATGCCCATGGGCATGGCCGACGTGGCCACGGTGCTGTGGGGCAAATTCCTGAAATTCGATCCCGCCAGTCCCCTCTGGCCCGACCGCGACCGCTTCGTGCTTTCGGGCGGGCATGGCTCGATGCTGCTCTACGCCGTCAATTACCTGACGGGCTACGAAAAAATCACCCTCGGCCAGATCAGGAATTTCCGCCAGCTCGGCAGCCTCACCGCCGGACACCCGGAATGGATGCCGGAAGCGGGCATTGAAACCACCACCGGTCCGCTGGGCCAGGGCCTTGCCATGGCGGTGGGCCTGGCCCTGGCCGAACGCATGCTGAACGCCCGTTTTGGCGACGATCTGGTGGACCACCGCACCTATGTCATGGCGGGCGACGGCGACGTGATGGAAGGCCTCAGCCACGAGGCGGCTTCGCTGGCGGGTCATCTGAAACTCGGTCGCCTGATTGTTCTGTACGACGACAACGGCATTTCCATCGACGGTCCGACCAGCCTCGCCGTCACCGAAGACACGCAAAAAAGATTTGAATCCTACGGCTGGCACACGCTTTCCGCCGATGGCCACGATCCCGCCTCTATCGAAAAGGCCTTGAACGAGGCCGGGGCCGATCCGCGCCCGTCGCTGATTGCCTGCCGCACGGTCATCGGCTTCGGCGCGCCGAAAAAGGCGGGGACCAACTCGTCCCACGGCGCGCCCCTCGGAGCGGACGAAATCGCGGGCGCGCGGCAAAAACTGGGCTGGGCCCATCCTCCTTTCGAGATTCCGTCCGCCATTCTGGAAGCCTGGCGCGGTTTCGGCGCGCGGGGCGCTGCCGCGCGCGCGCAATGGGAAAAGCGCCTCCAGGCCTCCGCGCGGCGCGGCGCGTTTGAAGCCGCGCAAAAGGGCGTTGTGGATGACGCCGCCTTCAAGGCTCTTGCCGCGCTGAAGGAAAAAGCGGCGAAGGACAAGCCCAGGACCGCCACGCGCCAGTCATCGGGCCTCGCCCTGGAAGCATTGCTTCCGGCCGTGCCGGAACTGGCGGGCGGCTCGGCCGACCTGACCGGCTCCAACAACACCTATGTCAAGGGGTTCGAGGCCCTTCAGCCGCCCGATTACAGGGGCCGCTACATCCATTACGGCGTGCGCGAGCATGCCATGGCCGCCTGCATGAACGGGCTTGCGTTGCATGGCGGGATGATTCCCTATGGCGGCACTTTCCTGCAATTCGCCGATTACAGCCGTCCGGCCATTCGCCTCGGCGCCATGATGAAGCAGCGCGTGATCCATGTGATGACGCATGACTCCATCGGCCTTGGCGAGGACGGGCCCACCCATCAGCCGGTGGAGCATCTCGCGGCGCTGCGCGCCATGCCCAATCTGTGCGTGCTGCGCCCTTGCGACACGGTGGAGACGGCGGAATGCTGGGAAATCGCGCTGAAGCGCGCTGGCGGCCCTTCGCTTCTGGCGCTCTCAAGACAGGGCCTGCCCGGTTTGCGCGAAGCCGGCGCGGAAAACCTGTCGGCCCGCGGCGGCTATGTGCTTTCGGAAAGCGAAGGCCCGCGCAAAATCACGCTGATCGCCACGGGATCGGAGGTTTCGCTGGTCCTTGAGGCGCGGGCGAAGCTGAAAGAGGCGGGCCTCGGCGCGGCGGTCGTCTCCATGCCCTGCGTTGAGCTTTTCCTGGCGCAGGACGCGGCTTACCGCGACGGGATTCTCGGCGGCGGGCCGCGCATCGTGGTCGAGGCGGCGGCGCGCCTTGGCTGGGACCGCTTGTTGCGCGATGGCGACGGCTTCATCGGCATGCAGGGCTTCGGCGAATCCGCGCCCGCGCCCGCGCTTTACAGGCATTTCGGGATGACGGCCGAGGCGATTGTTGAAAAGGCCAAAGCCCTGGCCAGATAGTTTTCCACGTCCGTGAAACGGCGCTTCGCGGCGGGGGACCGGCGTCCTCCTTCGCTCCGCAGATAATCCTTGCCTCGTCATCCGGCATATTTTAAACCCCTTGCATCGCAACGATACCGGGAAGGGGTTTTGCATGCCTGTTCGTGTCGCCATCAACGGTTTTGGCCGCATCGGCCGTCTGGTTTTCCGCGCCATCGCCGAGACGGGGCGCAACGATGTGGAGGTGGTGGCCGTCAACGACCTCGCGCCGCCCGCCACCAACGCGCATCTTTTGAAATATGACAGCGTCCATGGCCGCTTCGCGGGCGACGTCGGCGCGACGGAAAACAGCCTCTCGGTCAACGGCAAAAGCGTGACGGCCCTTCAGGTGAAAGACCCGGCCCAGCTTCCCTGGAAAGACCTCGGCGTGGATATCGCCCTTGAATGCTCCGGCATTTTCACCAAGCGCGACGACGCGGGCAAGCATTTGCAGGCGGGCGCGAAAAAGGTCCTGATCTCCGCCCCCGCCACCGACGAGGATATCACCGTGGTTTACGGCGTGAATCATGCGGCGCTGAAGGCCGATCACAAGATTGTTTCCAATGCCTCCTGCACCACCAACTGCCTCGCGCCCGTGGCCCATGTGCTGCAGGAAACGGTGGGCATTGAAAAGGGCTTCATGACCACGATCCATTCCTACACCGGCGACCAGCGCACGGTGGATACCATGCACAAGGACCTGGCCCGCGCCCGCGCCGCGGCGGTGAACATTATTCCCACCTCCACGGGCGCGGCCAAGGCGGTGGGCAAGGTTCTGCCAGCCCTGAAAGGCAAGCTGGACGGCACGGCCATCCGCGTGCCCACGGCCAATGTCTCGGTGGTGGATTTCAAGTTTGTCGCGGGGCGCGCCACGACGGTGGAGGAAGTGAACGCCGCCGTCCGCGCGGCCGCCGAAGGCCCGCTGAAAGGCGTGCTGGGCGCCTACGCCATTCCGCTGGTGTCATCCGATTTCAACCACGACCCCCATTCCTCCATCTTCGCCCTGCACGAGACCAAGGTGATCGAGGGCAGCCTGGTGCGCGTTCTCGCCTGGTACGACAATGAATGGGGCTTCTCCTGCCGCATGAGCGACACGGCGGCGGCGATGCATAAAGCAGGGTAATTCCGGCCACGACATAGCCTGATCTGGCCGAAGTCACCCCTGCCTGTGTGGGGGCGGCATTTTTGGAACCGTGCAACCCGACTCTTCCTGCCCCATCCCGCGGGCGATGGACCAGAGCTTTTCCATCGTTTCTTTCGCCAGGCGCTGCCAGCGTTCGCGTTCGCGCTCGCTTCCGGCAAGAGCCTTTTTGGCGGCTTCGGCCGCGCGCTTCAGGCTCTCCACCTCGCGGTCACGGCTTTTGAGGCGGGCGCGCAGATGCAGTAACTCCAGATGCATGGCGTCCTTGCCGCCCCGGAACATGCTGCCGCGCATGGCTTCCTCGCTCAGCGCCGCGTTCAGCACCTGCGGCAAATCAACGCCGTTCCGCCGCAAAAGGCTGCGCGCGGCGCGCAAGGCCGCCAGCGCCTCCCCCTCATGCGCGGAGCCCGCAAGAGCCAGCACCTTGCCCAGTTTTTCCAAAGATCCTGCCGTCATCAGGCTCCAAGCTGCCATCTCACAACCGGGGGCGGCAAGCGGCCCGTTTGCACTGGAAACAGGAATATGGGGATATTAACCCCGCAAGCTTTCTTATAAGCCGAACCGCATCAGCCGCGCTTTCAAAACGTTTTCCAGCGCGCCGATTTTTTCCAGAAGCGCGCCCGGAATGGGCTGGTCCACCGTGACCAGCGCCAGCGCCTGGCCGCCCGGCGCGCTGCGGCCCAGGTTGAAATTGGCGATGTTGATCCCGTTCTCGCCCAGAAGCGTGCCCAGGCGGCCGATCAGCCCCGGCTTGTCCTGGTTGCGCAGATAAAGGATGTGCGCCGCCGGCTCGGCCTCTACCTTGAAATCGCCAAGCGCCACGATGCGTGGCCGGTCCGCGCCGAACAGCGAGCCCGCCGCCACATAGACTCCGCCGGCGCAGGTCATGCGCGCGCGGACCAGCGTGTGATAGTCGGGATTGCGGTCGCGCCTCGTTTCCGACACGGCGATGTTGCGCGTTTTGGCCAGCGCCGCCGCGTTCACCATGTTCACGCTGTCAAGCTGCGCGCGCAGGATGCTGGTGAGGATGATCGCGGTCAGCGGCGTGGTGTTGAGGCTGGCCGCCTCGCCTTCGTATTCCACGGCAATCTCGGTCAGGCTTTCGTCGGCAAGCTGCCCGCAATAGCTGCCAAGAAACTCGGCAAGGCGCATATAGGGCCTGAGCCGCGCGGCATCTTCGGCCGACAGCGACGGCGTGTTGACGGCGTTCACAATCGCGCCCGTCAGCAGAAAATCCGACATCTGCTCGGCCACCTGCAACGCCACGTTTTCCTGCGCCTCGGTGGTGGAGGCTCCCAGATGCGGCGTGCAGACCACATTTTCCATGCCGAAAAGCGGGTTTTCCTTCGCGGGCTCCACCGGAAAAACGTCCAGCGCCGCGCCGGCCGCCTGGCCGGAATCCAGCGCCGCCTTCAGCGCCGCCTCGTCCACCAGGCCGCCGCGCGCGCAATTCACGACGCGCACGCCTTTTTTGCATTTCGCCAGCGCGCCGGCATTGATGATGTTGCGGGTGGCGTCGGTGAGCGGCGTATGGAGCGTGATGACATCGGCGCGGCGCAAAAGCTCGTCCAGCTCCACTTTCTCCACGCCCAGTTTCTGCGCGCGTTCGGGAGAAAGAAAGGGATCATAGGCGATCACCTTCATCTTCAGCCCCAGGCCCCGTTCGGCGACGATGGAGCCGATATTGCCGCAGCCGATCACGCCCAGCGTCTTGCCCGTCAACTCCACGCCCATGAAGCGGCTTTTTTCCCATTTCCCGGCATGGGTCGAGGCATGGGCGGCGGGGATCTGCCGCGCCAGCGCGAACATCATGGCGATGGCGTGCTCCGCCGTGGTGATGGAATTGCCGAAAGGCGTGTTCATCACCACCACGCCGTTTTCGGTGGCCGCGGGCACGTCCACATTGTCCACGCCGATGCCGGCGCGGCCCACCACTTTCAGCTTTTTGGCGGCCTTCAGCACGTCTTTCGTCACCTTGGTGGCGGAGCGGATGGCCAGCCCGTCGTAATCGCCGATCATGGCCGCCAGTTCTTCCGGCTTCAGGCCGGGGCGAAGGTCAACGTCCACGCCGCGTTCCTTGAATATCTCCACCGCGCGGGGGGAAAGCTTGTCTGAAATCAGGACTTTGGGTTTTGGCATGGGAGACTCCGACTGTTAAGGAAGAACCGCTCTATTGTCATTGCGAGGCCCGCTCGCGGGCCGAAGCAATCCAGGATTTGATATTATCAGGCGTGCCCGCAAAAGCGGGAATCCAGTTTAATTATAAACAAACTGGGTCCCCGCTTTCGCGGGGACGCCTGGGGTGTGGATTTCTCCAAGGATCCGCCGGAGCCTTGGCGCAGGCGGGCCAAAGGGAGGGGAATTTTGCGGTTCTCTTGCAAGAATGCGCCTCGTTCTCCTGAAACAGGTCACGCCGCCGCGCGCAATTCGGACTTCGCCTGCCCATAGGCCCATTCCAGCCAAGGCAGAAGGGCTTCCACGTTTTTCCTTTCCACCGTGGCGCCCAGCCAGAAGCGCAGGCCCGGCGGCGCATCGCGGTAGGAGGCGGCATCCAGCGCCGCGCCTTCCTTGTCCAGAAGGCCGGAAACCCTTTTGGCGAAGGCCGCGCGGCCCTCCTCGTTCAGCGCCAGAACATCGGGATCGCAGAACGACAGGCATACCGAAGTGGGCGAGCGCGTGGCCGGGTCCCTGGCGAGAAAGGTGATCCACGGCGTTTCCTCCACCCAGCGTTCAAGCACCTTGAAATTTTCGCTTGTGCGGGTCACGGCCGCCGAAGCGCCGCCCATGGATTTCAGCCATTGCAGCGCATCCAGCGCGTCCTCCACGCACAGCAGCGAGCAGGTGTTGATGACATCTCCCTGAAATACCGCTTCGTCCAGCCTGCCCTTTTTGGTGATGCGGTAGATTTTGGGAATGGGCCAGTCCGGCTTGTGGCTTTCCAGCCGCGCCACCGCCCTTGGGCCGAGAATGATGACGCCGTGCTGCGCCTCGCCGCCCAGGACCTTTTGCCACGAAAACGTCACCACATCCAGCTTCGGCCAGGGCAAGGGCATGGCGAAGGCGGCGGAGGTGGCGTCGCAAATGGTCAGCCCCTCGCGCGCATCGCTGATCCAGCCGGCATCCGGCACGCGCACGCCGGACGTCGTGCCGTTCCATGTGAAAACGACGTCATGCGTGGGACTGGCCTTGGAAAGATCAGGCAACGCGCCATGCCTGGCTTCAAAGCTGCGGGCATCCGGGACCTTAAGCTGATCGATCACATCAACGACCCAGTCCTTGCCGAAGGCGTCCCAGGCGAACACGTCCACGGGGCGCGCGCCCAGCAAATTCCATAGCGCGATCTCCACCGCGCCGGTATCGGAAGCGGCGGTGATGCCCATGCGGTAATCACCGGGCACGCCCAGCAATTCACGCATCAACTCCAGCGTTTTCCGGATTTTGGCCTTGGCGGGCCCGGAGCGGTGCGAACGGCCGAGACAGGCGTCTTCCAGCGCCTTCACCGACCAGCCGGGCCTTTTTGCCGTGGGGCCGGACGAGAAGCGGGGATCGTCGGGTTTTTGGGAAGGCTTGGAAAACGGCGCGGACGCCGGGGTAATATTCGTCATACGCTATCCTCCGGAAGATGAGAGAATAGCCAATCGCTCCGTTGGGGGAACGTGGCCCGAGGCCAGCCTAGCAACACGGCGTGAAAAAAGTAAAGGACCCAAATTTGCGGAAAACAAAATTTCCCCTCCCTTTGAAAGAGGAGCCAGAGGTGGAGTGGAGCGTCATGAACATGGTCTCAAGGGGCACAAGGGTCTTGAGGGTCTTTTATGTCGACCCCATGAACCCTTCCCTCCCCCTTCCCCCTCCCAGAGGGAGGGGGGTGACTAAATATTCCCCTCCCTTTGGCCCGCCTTCGCCAAGGCTCCGGCGGGTCCTTGAGGATAGCTTGTCCGCCGAAGCTCGCAGAGCGAAGGCGGAGAGGGGTTAGGGGAGGGTCCCTTCACCAGCAAGAACGAAGGATTTAGCTGCCGCTCCCTTAAGGGGAAAGGTGGTTGATCTTTTTATTGATTTTTTTGAGCAGCTACGGCCAATCAGCCCTTGCTGTGGGCGCTGACCGTGCCGGTGGCGCCGGTTTTCCGGCGTAAAACATTGAGAAATTCGTTGAAATCCCCGCCGGCCTGCTGGAGCGCCGCCATGAATTCCGAGCGCTTGGTGACGCTCATGCTCACCCCTTCCACGATCACGTCGATGATGCGGATCCGGCCCTTCTCGTCGCGCACGCGCCAATCCACCTGCGTGGGCCTGATGCCGGCGTCAGGACGGGCGATGAAGCTGGTCACGTAACTGTCGGTCCCGCTTTCGGGACGCGCCTTTCCCACCTTGAAGACCTCGTTGTTATAGGTGCGCAGGCGCTCGGAATAAATCTGCACCGCAAGCTCCTCGAACAGTTTCAGGTATTCCTTGCGCTGCCGGGGTGTGGCCGCGCGCCAGCCATTGCGGCCCAGCGCAAAGCGTCCCAGAAGATTAAGGTCGAAATCCTGTTGCAGAATATTGCGGAAGCGCTTGCCCGCTTCTTCGGGCGCAAGATCCTGATCGGCCAGAATGGCGATGGCCTTGTCGCCCAGCTTCTGGATAAAGTCGCCGGCGCGCTGGGCCTGGTCATCCGCCTGCGCGGCAAGCGGCAGCAGGGCCAGAATCAAAAAGAGGGGCAAACGAAGTCTGGCGAACATGCTCAAAGCTCCTGATGAATTGGCCTTTCGGGATAGCATGACGACCGGGGCTTGGCCAGATGGCAGGAATACAGAATCTTTGCGGCTCCAAAATGGCCAGAAAGCGGGCTAAACGATCCTCTCCCCAAGGGGTCATCCTGCCCCCGCTGAAGCCTGTCCCTGCCTTCATTTTCGCAGGGACAGGCTCCGGCAGGGTGACGGGTGAGAGTCAATTCATAAGGCCATGGGTGCAAGTCGGACTAATTATTAAACCGGAAATGGCAGACATCGCCGTCGGCCATGACATAATCCTTGCCCTCCAGGCGCAGCTTTCCGGCCTCGCGCGCAGGGGTTTCGCCGCCAAGCTTCACGAAGCTTTCCCAGTCCACCACCTCGGCGCGGATGAAGCCTTTTTCAAAATCCGTATGGATCACGCCCGCCGCCTGCGGCGCTTTCGCGCCCCGGCGCACGGTCCAGGCCCGCGTTTCCTTCGGACCAGCGGTGAAGAAGGTCAGAAGGCCCAGAAGGGCATGGCCCGCGCGGATCACGCGGTTCAGCCCCGGCTCGTCCAGACCAAGACTTTGCAGAAATTCCTTGCGCTCCTCCTCGCCGCCGAGTCCGGCCAGTTCCGCCTCAATCGCGGCGGAGATCATGACCGCTTCGGCGCCCTGCTCTTTCGCGCGGGCAAAAATCCTTTTGGCCGGCTCGTTGCCTCCGGCCGCCGCGTTCTCTTCCACATTGCACACATAAAGCACGGGCTTGGAGGTGATAAGCTGCAACAGGCGGAAGATGCGTTCCTGCTCCGGCGCGGGCTTGAAAACGCGGGCGGGCCGGCCCTCTTTCAGCACCGCATAGACTTCCTCCATTACCGCAAGCTGGGCGCGGGATTCCTCGTCACCGCCCCTGGCCTTCTTCTGCGCGGCGACAAGACGTTTTTCCAGGCTTTCCAGATCGGCCAGCATCAACTCGGTTTCCACCGTGTCGGCGTCGCGCAGGGGATCGATGGAGCCTTCCACATGGGTCACGTTGCCGTCCTCAAAGCAGCGCGCCACATGCAAGATGGCGTCCACCTCGCGGATATGCGAGAGAAACTGGTTGCCAAGCCCTTCGCCCCGGCTCGCGCCGCGCACGAGGCCGGCGATATCCACGAATTCAAGCTGCGTCGGGATGATTTTCGCCGATTGCGCGATGGCCGCGATTTTTTCCAGACGCGCATCGGGAACCTGCACGCGGCCCGTATTCGGCTCAATCGTGCAGAAAGGATAATTGGCCGCCTGCGCTGCCTGGGTGGAGGTCAGCGCGTTGAACAGCGTGGATTTGCCCACATTGGGCAGGCCGACGATGCCGCAGTTGAAGCCCATGTTTGGCTCATACAAAAATTACTTTCAGGAAAATGGTGTATAGTTCAGACAGGCTTTTTTTTACAGGATTAATTTTGGACGTATTTAAAATTAACGGGCGACCTTACGAACAGCAGGTTCTTTCACGAGAAAAACTGAAAGAACATGGGCGGGAAATCCTGTCGCTGGCACCGGGAATGTTCCTGGCCAGCGTGGTTTTCTGCCTGACCCCCGCGTTATTTACTCTATCCGTTGGCCTGATGGGCTTGTATCGCTGGGGAAAAATACGTTTTTGGGATAAAACATCCGCTTCTGCCAAAACCCCCGGCCAGCCGCAACAAGATAAACTGGAAAATTTTATTCGCAATACAATTAGCGAATACACAAATGGGAAGCCGCCCAAGCTTCTTTTCAGGCCCTCTGATCCATCAGATAAGGACGTTCAGGGACGGGCGCAGGCCCGCAGCATCACCTTTTATACGCATGCCCTCAACGGCATCATTAAAAGCAGCGGAATTACCGGAAAGGAAAAGGATAATTTTCTGCGCTGCGTTTGCAAACACGAGCTTACCCATCAGCGTAGCGGGCATGGGCTGATGGAGGACATAGCTGCAATCATCAATGGAGCAGCCCTTACGGCATCCGCCCTTGCCACGGGCAGCGGGTTGATGACAACGACCGCAGGATTCATCCTGGCTCCTGTCATTTATCTTGCTAATAAATTCTCGAACATAGGTTCGGCACAGGAACATCTGGCAGATATCGGCGCCGCTGAATCCGAAGGTTTGTTCAACACCATCGCTTATAAACTTGTCGCGTGCGGCTTTACGTCCTCAACCCTTGAAGACTGGAATAAGCTGAACGGCATGAATAATGCCGAGAAATTACGAGTATTGGCAAACGTCAGGACCGCTTTAGCCAAAACGCCTCTTTTCAATAAAAGCATATATGGCAACGGTTACTACCCATCGCAAAACAAACAGACCTATTATCTTATTGAACTCTACGAAAAAGCCATAAGGCTTGAGATGAAAGCGGCGCAAACGCCTGGAAAATCAGCCCTTCCCGCCGCCGCGCCCATCTGACAGGTTTCGGGTAAAACTACTCAGATAGGCCGCCGCGCCGCTTTTCAGAAATTCCGGGAACCCGTCTACCAGCGCCTCCAGCAATGGCGCGAGCCATGTTTTGTCGGCTTTCGCAAAATTCGACAAAACATGGGACGTCACCCGCTCCGCCTTGCCGGGCAAATGCACGCCGGGATGGCCGACGCCAAGGCGCACGCGCCGGTAATCCTTGCCCAGATGCGAGTCCAGCGAGATCAGGCCGTTATGGCCGCCCGCGCCCCCGCCTTGCTTGATCTTCACCCTGCCGGGGCCGAGGTCGAGATCGTCGTGAAAAACGACAATCCGCTCAGGCGGCGTCTTGTAAAATTGCGCGGCGGCCCGGACCGCCGCGCCGGAAAGATTCATATAGGTTTGCGGCTTGAGAAGGATGACCGTTTCATCGCAACCCGGAATTTTTCCTTCGGCGGCGAGGCCCTGGAATTTTTTCTTCCAGGCCGGAAAGCCAAAGCGCGCATGCAACGCATCCGCCGCCATGAAGCCGATGTTATGGCGGTGGCCTTCGTATTCAGCGCCCGGATTGCCAAGACCGACGATCAGCCACATTCAGAAAACCGGAAGTCAGAAGTCAGAACTCAGAAGCAGGCGTGCCCGGCTTTTGGGTTCTGATCTCAAAATTCCGGTTTCCGTTTTCTGGGTTCTGATTATTTTTTCTTTTCGGCCTTGGCCGCAGGAGCCGCCGCTGCCGGCGCCGCGCCGGCTGCCGGAGTTGCCGCGCCCTCGGCCGGGGCCGCCGCTCCTTCCGCCGCCGCCACGGGCGCCGCCACTTCTTCCTTCACGGTGGTGGGCGCCGCGATGGAGGCGATGGTGGTGTCGGCGCGCCCGCCCAGAACCGGTTTCACGTCGGCGGGAAGCTTGATGTCTTCCAGATGGATGGTGTCGCCGATCATCAGGCCGTCCACGCTGACGGGGATGGCGTCGGGAATTTTTTCGGGTGCGCAGATCAGCAGCAACTGGTGTTGCACGATGTTGAGCGTGCCGCCGCGCTTCAGGCCCGGCGACTTGTCCTGGTCGGTAAAGCGCACCGGCACCGCCACGCGCATGCGGGTGTTGGCCGAGACGCGCAGGAAATCCACATGCACCGGCTGGTCGGAGACAGGGTCCGTCTGCACGTCGCGCGGAATGGCGCGGATTTTCCTGCCTTCCGCGTCAATCTCCACCAGACGGCTGAAAAAGCCCGGATCGCGGGCGAGCGGCGCGAACGCGCGCGCCTCAAGCGAAATGGCGACCGGCGCTTCCTTGCCGCCGTAGATCACCGCCGGAATATGGCCGTCCCGGCGCACCGCGCGGGAAGACCCCTTGCCCACGTCCCTGCGAAGCCCGGCCTTGATGGATTGAACGCTGCCGCTCATGTCTTTTCCCCTTTTCCATTTCGGTTCCGGCGGCGGACCTCCAGGGGTGTCGCAGCCGCCAAGGTTATCGATCTTAATCAAACAGGCTCGACACCGACCGCTCCTCGCTGATGCGCAGGACGGCTTCGGCCAGAATGGCGGCGATGCTGAGTTGCTCGATCTTGCCGGAAGCCTTCACCTCCGGCGTGGCCAGGATACTATCAGTAATCACAAGTTTTTCCATAGGCGAATTGTTAACACGCGCCACCGCCGCTCCCGACAAGACGCCATGCGTGACATAGGCGCTGACAGAAACCGCCCCCGCCTCCTTCAGGGCCCCGGCGGCGTTGCAAAGGGTTCCGGCGCTGTCGGCGATATCGTCGATCAGGATGCAACGGCGTCCCCTGACCTCGCCGATAATGTTCATGACTTCCGACATGCCCGCGCGCTCGCGTCTTTTGTCGATGATGGCCAGTTCGGCGTTAAGCCTCTTGGCCATGGACCGCGCGCGCACCACGCCCCCCACATCGGGCGAGACCACAACAATGTCGTCCGCGGGAAGGGTGGCCCGGATATGCCGGATGAAAACCGGCAGCGCATGAAGATTATCCAGCGGGATATCGAAAAATCCCTGAATCTGCCCGGCATGCAGATCCATGGTCAACACGCGGTCGGTGCCGGCGGTGGTCAGGAGATTGGCGACCAGCTTGGCCGAAATGGGCGAGCGCGGCCCTGACTTGCGGTCCTGCCGCGCGTAACCGTAATAAGGGAGGACCGAGGTAATGCGCCGCGCCGAGCCCCGGCGGCAGGCGTCGATGGCGATCAGCAGCTCCATCAGGTTGTCATTGGCCGGAAACGAGGTCGGCTGAATGATGAACAGGTCCTCGCCGCGCACATTCTCAAGAATTTCGACAAAGACTTCCATATCCGCGAAACGGCGGATCGTCGCCTTGGTCATGCCCACGCCCAGATGGCCGGCAATGGCCTCGGCAAGCGGACGGTTGCTGTTTCCGGCGATAATCTTCATGACAGGAATCCGAAAAAACGCGCATTAACTATAGCAACTTCTGCGCGCCTTCTCTAGCATGGCGGCCAAGGCCCGCCAAGCGCGGTTTTACTATCGCGTGCCCCGCCGGCTTTATCCATGGCTTTACCCGGTAGTGGGTCCGTTTGCCCCCTCGACCATCATGCCTGCGGAGGCGGGCATCCCATTTTCTTGAAAAAACAAATGGGACCCCCGCCGTCGCGGGGGTGATTTTCTCAAACTGACCCACTACCCTTTACCCATGACTGTTGACGCAGGCGCCGCCGGTCGGATAAGAGATAGGCTCGAACGTCCCCCAAAGCGGGCAAGGAACAAAAGACATGGCCAGCCACAAATCCGCCGAAAAACGGGCCCGCCGCAACACGCGCCGCCAGACCATTAACCGCCGCCGCCGCTCGCGCACCCATACCGCCGTCGTGAAACTGGAAGCGGCGCTGGCCGCCAAGGACGGCGCAAAAACAAAAGACGCCCTGCGCGCCGCCGAAGGCGAGCTTTCCCGCGCCGCGCACAAAGGCGCCCTCAGCAAGAAACGCGCGGCCCGCAAAGTGTCGCGTCTTGCGGCACGGACAAAAGCCATGAAGTCCAAGTGATTTTTTTCAGCCGGCCTTTCTATCCGAAAAGTTCATTTCGGATATGCGTTAAAAAAAAACCCGGAAAATTTCCGGGTTTTTTTTGTGCGCTCAAAAATTTTTCTGCTTCTTTTTTCATCTGCATACTTAAGCACGAAAAAAATTTTTAAAATTGCCCCGTGCTTGCGCGCAGGATTCCTCTTTCCGGTTTTTGTCAATTCCAAAAATCGTGCAAGGGAACTTTTTTTCCGTTCCCGCTTCAGTCCTCTTGCACGCCGCGCAACCGCTGGCTTAAAGTTCGCGCTGTCCTGGGTTGGGACGCGGCGCGGTTCCCGCGACATTCAAAAGCAGGTTTTGCATGCTTCCGCCAATCAACGCGATACGCGGCCAAAATGCCCGGCGCCTTGTCATCGGACCTGTTCCTGTCTTTCTTGCGTTCCATAGCTAAAGTTTTCCTGCGCATTCTCCCCGATCCGGCGTGTGCGTTCTTCGCTTTATTGTCCTGAGGTTGCTTCATGTGCCATCGCCTGGTTTTTTTTCGCTGCGTTTTTTCCGGCTCTTGCCATAAGCCGTGTGAAGGCGCATCCTCTTCATCCGCCCGCGCCTGACAACGGATGTAGATTCTTTATCAGGTTCTTTTCAACGTTCGGCTCATCGGGTCCTTGTTCATGTCTTTGTCTTCCCTGCGCGCCTCGCCCATGCAAACACCGGATTGGGATCAGATCAAAAAAGCCATCCGCGAACAGTTCGGCGAAACGGTGTTTCATCGCTGGCTTGAGCCCCTGATGCTGAAAGCCTGGGGCGCCGAGGTCATGCTCGCGCTTCCCACCCGTTTCATGAAAGACTGGGTGGAGGCGCATTACGCCGGCCGTCTGACCACCCTTTTCCGCAATTGCGATCCGGCGGTTGAAAAAATCCGCCTGATCGTCGAGAACACGCTCTCCGCCGCGCGGCCGGCCGCGATGACTTCCGCGCCGGCGCATGAGGCGCATGCGCCTTCCGCCGCGCCGCAGGCTTCCGGCCTTGATGATTTTTCCTCGCCGCTGGATCCGCGTTTCACCTTTGAAAGCTTCGTGGTCGGCAAGCCGAACGAGCTGGCCTATGCCGCGGCGCGGCGCGTGGCCGAAGCCGGAAGCGTCAGCTTCAATCCGCTGTTTCTTTATAGCGGCGTGGGCCTTGGCAAAACGCACCTGATGCACGCCATTGCCTGGCACATCCGCCGCACCAATCCCTTGCGCCGGGTCATGTATCTGTCGGCGGAAAAGTTCATGTACCAGTTTGTCCGGGCGCTGCGCTTCAAGGACACCATGGCCTTCAAGGAGCAGTTTCGGAATGTCGATGTCCTGATGATCGACGACATCCAGTTCATCAGCGGCAAGGACACCACGCAGGAAGAATTCTTCCACACCTTCAACACGCTGGTTGACCAGAACCGGCAGATCATCATCTCGGCCGACAAGTCGCCGCACGATCTGGAAAAGGTCGAGGAGCGCCTGCGCTCGCGCCTGGGCTGGGGCCTGTGCGTCGATCTTCACCCCACCACCTATGAGCTGCGCCTTGGCATCCTCCACGCCAAGGCCGAGGCGATGAAATGCGCCGTGCCGGAAAAGGTGCTGGAGTTCCTGGCCCAGCGCATCACCGCCAATGTGCGCGAGCTGGAGGGCGCGCTCAACCGCATCATCGCCCATTCGCAGCTTATCGGCCGGCCCATCACCCTTGAGACCACGCAGGAGCTTTTGCAGGACCTGTTGCGCGCGTCCAGCCGCCGGGTCAGCATCGAGGACATCCAGAAAAAGGTGGCCGAGCATTACAATATCAAGCTGACCGACATGCATTCCCCCCGTCGCGCCCGCGCCGTGGCGCGGCCCCGGCAGGTGGCCATGTATCTGGCCAAGCAACTGACCACCCGTTCCCTGCCGGAAATCGGACGCAAATTCGGCGGGCGCGACCACACCACGGTGATCCACGCCGTGCGCAAGATCGAGGAGCTTCGGGGCGGCGATCCGATCCTGAGCGAAGACGTGGAACTGCTGAAGCGTCTCCTGCAAAGCTAGGGGCCGAAGGTTCAAAGGTCCGCAGGGACTTGAAATGGCAGCCGGCGTTGCGTGACTGACGCGCCGGATTTGTTTCATTTTTTACCCGTAAAACAAGTGTTTTCCGAACGTCCGGTGTCCTTAAACGTCGCATCTTCGAACCTCCGCACTTGCGCACCTTCGAACCCTTGCGAAAAGCCCAAAGTCTTGGTACGCCTTGATCCATGAAAGTCGTCCTGGAACGCAACGCGCTTCTTAAAACCCTTGGCCATGTGCAAAGCGTGGTGGAGAAGCGCAACACCATCCCCATTCTCGCCAACGTCCTGATCCGGGCGGAGAAAGGCGGCATCTCGTTCACCGCCACCGACATGGACTTGGAGATGAACGAGAAGGTGGCGGGTGACGTGGGCAAGCCCGGCGCGCGCACCGCGCCCGCGCACACGCTTTATGACATCGTGCGCAAGCTTCCCGAAGGCGCGCAGGTGGAACTGGCCGCCGGCGAGGGCAACCAGCTTTCGCTCGCCTCCGGCCGTTCGCACTTCAAGCTGGGCTGCCTGCCGGTGGATGATTTTCCGCAGATGGCGGAGGGCGATCTTGCCCATCACTTCACCCTTTCCGCCGTTGATCTGAAAACCATCATCGACCGGACGCGCTTCGCCATGTCGGTGGAAGAAACGCGCTACTACCTGAACGGCATATTCCTGCACACCACCCGCGCCAAGGGCGACGGCAGCGTGCTGCGCGCGGTGGCGACCGACGGCCACCGCCTCGCGCGGCTTGAAATGCCGGCCCCCAACGAGGCCGACGGCATCGCCGGCGTCATCCTGCCGCGCAAGACCGTCAACGAGGTGCGCAAGCTTCTTGACGAAGCCGGCGGCGATATCTCCGTGTCGCTTTCCGCCAGCAAGGCGCGCTTTGGCTTCGACAGCATCGTGGTGACGTCCAAGCTGATCGACGGCACGTTCCCCGACTACGAACGGGTGATTCCCACCGGCAACGACAAAACGCTTGAAATCGACGCGCGCGCTTTTGCCGCCGCGGTCGACCGCGTGGCAACCATCTCTTCCGAGAAGTCACGGGCCATAAAGCTGAGCCTCGACAACAACCTTCTTACGCTTTCGGCAAGCTCCCCCGATGCCGGCAGCGCGACGGAAGAAATCGAGGTTTCCTATAAGGGTGAATCCATCGAAATCGGGTTCAATGCCCGTTATCTGCTGGATATCCTTGCCCAGGTTGAAGGTTCCGGCGCGCGCTTCGTCATGGCCGACGCCGCCTCGCCCACCGTGGTGCAGGATTCCTCCGACGCATCGGCGCTCTATGTGCTGATGCCGATGCGGGTCTAGCGCGCGCCGTGGCATCCGACGCCGTCCGACGCCTTTCCCTCGACGCCTTTCGCAATTACGACCACGCCGGGCTGGATGCAGGCCCCGCGCCCGTGGTGCTTTTGGGCGAAAACGGCGCGGGCAAAACCAGCCTTCTGGAAGCGCTCAGCCTTCTGGCTCCCGGCAAGGGGCTGCGCGGCGCGGCACTGGCCGATCTTCAAAACCGCTTTCTCCCCGGACGGCCCTGGGCCGTGGCGGCGGAACTGGAGGGGCGTCTGGGACCGGCGCATATCGGCATCGGGGCGGATGCGGATTCCCCGCGCGAGCGGCGCGTTCTGCGCATGGACGGCAAGACCGGCCGGGGCGCCGCCACGCTGCCGGAGCATGTGGCGGTGCTGTGGGCGACGCCGGAGATGGACCGGCTTCTTTCCGAAAGCGCCACGGCAAGACGGCGCTTCATGGACCGCATGGTTGCCGCGCTGCATCCGGCGCACCGCGCCCGCCTGGGCCGCTACGAAGAGGCCATGCGCGCCCGCCTGCGTCTTTTGCGCGAGGGCGGCGCGGACCCGGCCTGGCTTGCCTCCCTGGAAGATGACATGGCGCGCGAGGGCATCCCCCTTGCCTGCGCGCGGCGTGAATGGGCCGAAAATCTTGCGCGCCACTTGCCCGGAAATCCCGATCCCTTCCCGCCCTTGCGCGCGCATGTGGAAGGTTACGCCGACAGCCTGATCGCCGCCACGCCCAGCCTGGACGCCGAAGACGCCTTCCGCGCCCGGCTCAAGGAGAACCGCGGCCGTGACGCCGCGTCCGGCATCACCGAGCACGGTCCGCATCGCAGCGATTTGCGCAGCTTTCACGGCGCTTCGGGGCTTGCCGCCGGTTTGTGCTCGGCGGGCGAGCAAAAGGCGCTGCTGATCGCCCTTGTCATGGCGCAGGCGCGGCTTCTGGCCGAGCAGCGCGGCAGCGGCCCTCTCCTGCTGCTGGACGACATCACCACCCACCTGGACGAAGCGCGGCGGGAAGCCCTTGGCCATGAAATACGCAACCTCGGCTTGCAAGCCTGGCTGACCGGCGCCGATGCCGGCTTCTTCGACGCCCTGAAGGGAAACGCGCAGTTTTTCTGGCTGGCGGCGGGCGAAATCCGGATGATGGCCTGAGTCCCCTTGCCCGGTTGATCCACCGGGCGCAATGTGTTTGTTAAATTTGTCCGTTACCGCCGAAGACCCTGCCATGGATCTATACCTTCCCGTTGCCCATGTCACCCTCGGCATGGGAAGTCTGCTGGCGCTGGGACTTGGCGTGGGCGTGCTGTCGGGCCTGTTCGGGGTCGGCGGCGGGTTCATCTCGGTTCCCTTGCTGATGTTCATGGGCGTGCCACCCGCCGTGGCCATCGCCAGCCAGAGCGCGCAACTGGTGGGCAGCAACCTGACCGGCTATATCGCCTATGCCCGCCGCGGCGAGGTGGACGACGCCATGGCCGTGGTTCTTGCTTCCGGCGGGCTGATCGGCGGCATGGCGGGCGCGCTGGCCCTGCGCGTTCTGCGCCATTACGGATGGACGGAAACGGCCATTCCCCTGATCTTCATTTTCGTGATCGGCTGCGTGGGCCTTCTGATGCTGTTTGAAAGCCTGCGCACGGTCATCAAGCGTGGCCTTGCCCGGCGGCCACGGGTGATTGAGCCGTGGAATTTTCCCACCCGGCCTTTTCGCACCTATTTCGCCGCCTCGCATCTCAGCATCAGCTATCTGGTTCCGGCGGGAGTCGGCTTTATCGCCGGAATTTTCGTGGCGCTGATGGGCGTGGGCGGCGGATTTTTCCTCGTGCCGGTGCTGATTTACGCCTTCGGCATGGCACCGCGCCTGGTCACCGGCACCTGTTTTCTGGCCCTTTTGCTGACCAGCATGGTCAGCGTCATGTTGCATGCGGTCATTAACCACGCGGTCGATCCGGTTCTGGCGCTGGTGCTGCTGGCCGGAAGCCTGCTCGGCACCCAAATGGGCGCGCGCCTGTCCACCGCGCTGCGCGGCGAGGCGACCCGTCTCTTGATGGCGCTTCTGTTGATCGCGGTGGCGGCGATGCTCGCGCTGCAACTGATGGCCCCGCCGGACGACCTTTACGCCCTGACAACGCCATGATGCGCGCGCTGCTGCTTTCGCTGCTTGCTCTCCTGCCCGTGACGGGACGGGCGGCGGCGCTGGACCTCTTTGTCGCGCCGCGCGAGATGGTCCTTGACGGGACCTTTCATGGCGCCGGGCTGACCGTTTTCGCCACCGCCGGCGGGCCCGGCGATCTTGTGCTGGTTCTCGAAAGCCCGGCGGCTCCCGCCCTGTTGACGCAACGGAAGAAAAAAGGCGTGTTCTGGATAACCGGACGCCGCCTGCGGCTTGAAGACGCGCCGGGCTATTTTGCCGTCGCCACCAGCCTGCCATTCGCGGCGCTGACGCCGGAGCTGAAGGAACGCATGGGTTTTTTGCCTCTCCGGCGGGAGGCGCAACTGGCCGAGGCGCAAAACCGGGCCTTTACCGTGGCCTTTTTGCGCCTGAAACAGCGGGAGCGGCTTTACGCCTGGCGCGAGATGGCCATCGGGAAACGGCCGCATCATGCCTTCCATGCCGAATTCCACCTTCCATCCTCCGTTCCCGCCGGACGCTACCGGTTGCGCGGCTTTTTTCTGAAAGACGGCGTCCTCGCCGCCACCGGAGAAACCGGCTATACCGTACGGCAGGGACAAATCGGTTTTGCCTTGTCCGTCCTGGTTGCCGAATACCCGTTGCTGACCGGGTTTTTGTCCATCGCCGTCATGCTGATGACCGGCCTGGCCGGCGCGCTTCTTCTTCCGCGAAGGTAGATCATGGCTCCGCGCATCTTTCTGGTCATGGCCAGTGAAACGAAGGAGATGTCCGTCGCCTTGCGCTACGCCGCCTTGCGCGCCCGCGAGGTCGAGGGGCATGTCGCCATTCTCTCGGTGCTGCCTCCTTCCGGCATGCAACTGTGGCGCGCGGTGGAGGAACAGCTTGTCCTCACCGGCCGGCGCGACGCGGAAAACCGCCTGCAAGAACTGGGCGAGATGGCGCATGCCGCGTCCGGCCGCATGGCGATCTATTATTTCCGCGAAGGGCAGCCGCGCGACGCGCTTTTGAAACTTTTGGAAGAAGACAAATCCTTCGCCGTGCTGGTGCTGGGAGCCTCCAAAAGCGCCGACGGGCCGGGCCCCATGGTCAATTACCTCAGCGGCAAGGGCCTGGCGCGCATCACGCTTCCCCTTGTCATCGTGCCCGAAGACTATCTCGCCGCCCGCGAGCAGGCGCGGTATGATTGACCCTTTTCCACCCCTTGACCAAGGGCATGGACCGCCCCATTTTTAGCCAAGGCCCGCAAAAGGATTTCCCATGTTCATCCAGACCGAGCAAACCCCCAATCCCGCCACGCTGAAATTCCTGCCGGGGCAGGTGGTGCTGTCCGGCGGCACGGCCGATTTCCGCAACGCGCGGGAAGGCGCCGCCTCGCCGCTGGCCCGCGCCCTGTTCAACCTGCCGGGCGTGCGCGCCGTTTTCCTGGGGCATGACTTCGTCACCGTCACCAAGGACGATCCCGCGGACTGGCCGGTTTTGAAGCCGCATGTGCTGGCGGCCATCATGGACCATTTCCTTTCCGGCCTCCCGGCGCTGGAGGCGGACGCGCCGAAACCGGCGGCGGCCGATCCCGGACTGATGGGCGAGATTGAACGCCAGATCGTCGAACTGATCGACCAGCGCGTGCGTCCCGCCGTGGCCCAGGACGGCGGCGACATCACCTTTGACCGCTTCGCGGACGGCGTGGTGTGGCTGCATCTCAAGGGCGCTTGCGCGGGCTGTCCCAGCGCGACCGCCACGCTGAAATCCGGCATCGAGAACATGCTCAAGCACTATATTCCCGAAGTGAATGAAGTCCGGCAGGTCTTGTAATGCATCTCACCGCCATCAGCGGCAGCTCGCGCCCGAACGCCCAGTCAAAAAAAGTGGCCGATTACCTCGCCGCCGCGTGGAGCGCGCGGGACGGTGCCACCGCCGAAGTTACCGGCCTTTCCGGCAACCCGCTTCCCTTCTGGGATGAAAGCGCCCGAAATCCTTCAAGCGAGCTTGGCGCGCGGTGGAAGCCCTTTTCCGAAAGACTGAAGAAAGCCGATGCGCTTGCGGTCGTCGCGCCCGAATGGCACGGCATGGCGCCCGCGCCGCTGAAAAATTTCTTCACCTACTGGACCGTTCACGAGGTGGGGCACAAGCCCGCCTTGATCGTCACCGTCTCCGCCGCGCGGGGCGGGTCCTACCCGGTGGACGAGTTGCGCATCAGCGGCTACAAGAACAGCCGGGTGCTCTATATTCCCGAACACATCATCGTGCGCGACGCCGGGAATGTCCTGAACGCCGAAGAAGCGGGGCCGGAAGACGCTTATATGCGCAAACGCATCGCCTTCGCCCTGGACCTTCTGTCGGAATACGCGAAGGCGCTTCAGCCCCTGCGCGCCTCCGGCCTTGGCGTGAACAAGGAATTTCCCAACGGGATGTGAGCCGGTTTTTGCGCATCCTTGCCTTCGACACTTCCGATTCCTTTTGCACGCTGGCGCTGGCCGGCGCGGAGGGGGAAATCTTGCGCGCGCGCAGTGAAGAGACCGGGCGGACGCAGGCCGCGCGCCTTGCGCCGCTGACGCGGGAATTTCTGGCCGAAGCCGGGCTGGAAGCGGCGGGGTTGGACCGGCTCGCGGTCTGCACCGGGCCCGGCAGTTTCACGGGGCTTCGCATCGGGCTTTCCTTCGCGCGCGGACTGGCGCAGGCGTTGAAAAAGCCTTTGTTCGGTTTCGATCACTTCGTTTGCACCCTTCATGCGCTTGAACAGCGTAACGAAAAAGGCCCATGGCTGATTTTACGTGAATCCTTGCGCGAAGAACTGTTCGGCGGCCTTGCCTTTTCCGGCTCTGCCGCGAAGAGGCGCTTGCTAAAGCCTGAAGAGGCACGCCTGCTTTTGCAGGCCCATCCCGGCTTGCGCCTGACCGGCAATGCCGCGCCGGTTTTTCTGGCGCAATATCCCGAATGCGCGGAACGGCACGTGGCGCTCGCGCGCGCGGAGCTTCCGCTTGCGGCAAGCCGTCTTGCCGCCGCGGCGGAAAAGCCGCCCGCAACGCCACCCGAACCTCTTTACCTGCGGGAGGCCGATGTCACCTTCCCCCGCTCCGCCTGAATCCCTGCGCCTCCTTTCTCCGGCCGACGCCGGATGGCTGGCGGCGCTGCATGCCCAATGCTTCGATGAAAGGCGGCGCTGGCCGGCGGAACTGATGGCCTCCTTCCTGCGGGGCGGGGCGGCTTATGGCCGCGCCTTTCTGACCGGCGCCCGTCCGGCCGCCCTTCTTCTGGGCCAGATCGCGGGCGACGCGGCCGAGATCGTCACCCTGGCCACGCTGCCGGATTTCCGGCGGCGGGGCGCGGCCCAAAGTCTGATCGCCGCTCTTGCTGAAGAAGCGCGCGCACGCCGCTGCGCCCGCCTGTTGCTGGAGGTGGATCAGGGCAATGAAGCCGCGATTGCGCTTTACCTGCGGACGGGATTCCGGAAAACAGGGTCGCGGCCCGCGTATTACCGGCACGAAACCGGCGCAAGCGATGCCCTGCTCATGGAAAAACCGCTTCAGGGTTGACTTTGCCCTCCGCCCCTTTCACCCTTCCCGCCAGAAAAGAAACCGTCCTTCCGGGTGTCCGATGAGTGACAGCGAATCCGGCCTCACGCCGCTGGTGGCCCAGGTGGTGGCCGCCTATGTGTCGAACAACAAGATTGAAACCTCCGATCTTCCCCACCTGATCCAGCAGGTTCATCAAGGCTTCCTGCGCCTGGGCGCGGGCGGCGCGGCGCGGAGCGCCCGGCCGTCGCCCGCCGTGGCGGTGAAAAAATCGGTGATGCCCGAATACATCGTCTGCCTCGAAGACGGCAAGAAGCTGAAAATGCTGAAGCGTCACTTGAAGGCCAACTACAACATGACTCCCGAAGCCTATCGTGAGCGCTGGAACCTGCCCCCCGACTACCCCATGGTCGCGCCCAATTACGCCCGGCAGCGCTCGAAACTGGCGCGGCAGATCGGCCTTGGCACGCGCGGCCGGAGCAAATAGGAACGCGCCATGGAAGAGATCGCCACGTCCGTTCTGGGCCGAAAGGGCCTGCGGCTCGGCCGGATCGAGGTGCGCCTGGCCCAGGACGAGGCCGAGATGCGCGCCGCGCAAGAACTGCGCTACCGGGTTTTCTATGAAGAGATGGGCGCGCGCCCCTCCGGCGAGATGGCGGAAAGGAAAATCGACTACGACAGCCTTGACCAGTATTGCGACCACCTGATCGTCATCGACCATCACGCCCCTGCGCCGAACGAGGCCATCATCGGCACCTACCGCCTGATCCGGCGCGAGGCGGCGCGGCGGCATGGCGGCTTCTATTCCAACGCCGAATACGATATCTCGCGCCTCGCCGCCTGGCCCGGCGAAATCCTTGAGGTGGGACGCTCCTGCGTCAGCCCCGGCTTTCGCAACCGGCCCACCATGCAGCTTCTGTGGCGCGGCATCGCCGACTATATCGCGGCCTATGGCGTGGAAATCCTGTTCGGCTGCGCCAGCCTGCCCGGCACCGATCCCAGGGCCCTGGCGGCGCCGCTGACCTATCTTTATCACCACCATCTGGCCGCGCCCTCGCTGCGCCCGGTGGCCCTGCCGCATCGCTATGTGGACATGCGGCTGATGGACCCGGCCTCCATCACCGCCGAGCAGGGGTTGAAGCATCTCCGCCTGCTCAACGATCTCCCGCCGCTCCTGAAAGGCTATCTGCGCCTGGGCGGCTTTGTGGGCGACGGCGCGGTGGTGGACGAGCAGTTCAACACCACTGATGTCTGCGTTCTGGTCAAGACCGACCTGATCGCCGAGCGCTACTCGCGCCATTATGATCTGAAAAGCAATGACGGCCTCCCCTGATGCCCCCGCGGGCGGCGCTTTCCGCTCCCGGCCTCTCCTGGGGGCGTTGCGTGTTTTTCTCGTTCTGTCCTGGATCGGGACCTGCCTGCCTTTTCAGGCAGCGGCAAGGGCTTTCAACCTGAAAGCGCGGCGCACGATTCCGGTTTTTTTTCACCGTGTCCTGACCCGCTTCATCCTTGGCATGCGCATCGAGGTCGTGGGCGCGCCCGTCACCGCGCGGCCCGCGTTTTTCGTCTGCAACCACATGTCTTACGCCGACATTCCGGTGATCGGCTCGGTCATTCCCGCCAGCTTCGTGGCGCGGGCCGATTCCGCCCGCTGGCCGCTCCTTGGCCTGCTGGCCAAATTGCAGGACTCCGTATTCGTCGAACGCGGGCGGCGCGCGCAATCGCGCGCGCAGAACCAAAAGCTTTCCTCTTTCCTTGAATCCGGCGGGGGGCTGGTGCTGTTCCCCGAAGGCACCTCCAGCGACGGGCGCGGCGTCCTGCCGTTCAAAAGCACGCTTTTGCAGGCGGCGTTCGATGCGCCGCCGGACCTTGCCATTCAGCCGGTGACCCTGGCCTGCCTGAATGATGACGGGCTGGGCCGGCTTTATCCCTGGCATGGCGAGATGAATTTTCCCGGCCATGCCTGGCCGTTTTTGCAGGTGCCGCGCTTTGTCCTGCGCCTCACCTTTCACCCGCCGGTGGCGGCGGCGCAATTCGCCGGCCGCAAGAACCTTGCCGAACGCCTCCACGCCACCTTGCTTTCGGCTCCTTGCGGCGTGGCGAAAGGGTAAAGCCGCTTGCCCCCTCCCCGCCCGTTCCGGTAAAAAAGGCCATGGATGGAAACGCCTTGAGCGCCGCGCCGGCCGGGAAATCCCGCAAGCTGCATATTCTCACCTGGGGCTGCCAGATGAACGAATATGACAGCGCGCGCATGGCCGATTTGCTGGCGCCGCTCGGTTACGGAATCTGCCCCTCGCCCGATGAAGCGGACCTTGTCATCCTCAACACCTGCCATATCCGCGAGAAGGCCGCCGAAAAGGTCTTCTCCGAACTGGGCCGCCTGCACGCGCGCCAGAAGGAACGGGCGGGCGCAAAAGCCCTGATCGCCGTGGCGGGATGCGTGGCGCAGGCGGAAGGGGCCGAGATCCGGGCGCGCATGCCCTTCGTGGATGTGGTGGTGGGGCCGCAGGCCTATCACCGCCTGCCGGAGATGATTACCCGCGCCACGCGCGAAAAGGGCGGGGTGGTCGATACGTCTTTTCCGGCCGAATCCAAATTCGACTTCCTGCCCGACGAGCATGCGCCGCGTGGTGTGTCGGCTTTTCTCCCGGTGCAGGAGGGTTGCGACAAGTTCTGCACCTTTTGCGTGGTTCCCTATACGCGCGGGGCCGAGGCCTCGCGCCCCGTGGCAAAAATCATGGAAGAGGCGCGGCGGCTTCTGCAAAACGGCGCGCGGGAAATCACGCTGCTGGGCCAGAACGTGAATGCCTGGCATGGCGAGGGGCCGGATGGAAAGGGCTGGAGCCTTGGCCGCCTGATCCGCGAAATGGCGGGGCTCGACGGGCTTTTGCGCCTGCGCTACACCACCTCGCATCCCCGCGACATGGATGCGGACCTGATCGCCGCGCATCGTGACGTGCCGCAGCTTGCGCCTTTCGTGCATCTGCCGGTGCAAAGTGGCTCCGGCCGCATCCTGCGCGCCATGAACCGCGGCCACACGGCTGCGGATTATTTGGGAATTATCGAGCGCCTGCGCAAGGCCCGCCCCGATATCGCCTTTTCTTCCGATTTCATCGTCGGCTTTCCCGGCGAGACGGCCCGCGATTTTGAAGACACGCTCGCGCTGGCGCGCGCGGTGAATTACGCGCAGGCCTATTCCTTCAAATACAGCGCCCGCCCCGGCACCCCAGCCGCCGGCATGAAGGATCAGGTCCCGGACGATGTCCGAAGCGCGCGGCTGCGGGAATTGCAATCCCTGCTTTCCGAACAGCAGCGCGCCTTCAACCGGAGCTTCGTCGGCAAAACCCTGCCGGTTCTCTTCGACCGCGCGGGCCGCCAGGCGGGGCAGGTGCTGGGGCGCAGCCCTTTCATGCAGGCGGTGGTTGCCTCTTCGGACAATCCCCCGGACTTCATGGCGGACGTCATCATCACGTCCGCCACGCAAAACAGCCTCCAGGGAGACCTATGCGCCTCACTCTCGTAACCGGCGGCAAGCCGGTCTTGCCGCCCCGCCGCCTGAAGGCCGTTGCCGCCGCCCTTGAGGCGCATCTTGAGAAAAAGGGAAGTCTCGAAGCATTCGTGGGCATGATCTCCCAAGGGGAGATGCGCCGCCTGAACCATGACTGGCGCGGAAAGAACAGGCCCGCCAACATTCTGTCCTGGCCACAATTTGAAGGCCGAAAGCTGGCCGCCGCGGTCCGCAAAAGCAATCCCAGACGCCCGCTTTATATCGGCGACGTGGTTCTGTGCCCGGACATTGTGCGGCGCGAAGCGAAACGGCAAAAAAAGCCCGCGCGGCATCACTTTACGCATCTGGTTGTGCATGGCGTTCTTCATTTGCTAGGCTACGATCATGTAACCCCGCGCAAGGCCGCAAGGATGGAGAAACTGGAAAAGAAAATCCTGCAATCTCTCGGCATCGCCGATCCCTACGCCGGCATGGGCCAAGACTCACCGACAACATGACCCAGTCCGCCGCCGACACCGCGCCGCCGTCTCCCGTCAAACGCTTCTTTTCACGCCTGACGGGCGCCCTGACCCGAAAGCGGGAAGAAACCGCCATCATTGAGGCGGTGGAAGACATCATCGACGAGCAGGACGGCGGCGCCACGCCGCCCGCCGAGCGCGAGCTTCTGACCAATCTTCTGCGCGCGCGCGACCGCACCGTGGCCGATATCATGATTCCGCGGGCTGATATCTTCGCCGCCGAGGAGAATACCGGTCTGCGCAAGCTGGCCGCGATCATGGCCCATAGCGGTCACAGCCGGGTGCCCATTTACCGACGCACGCTCGACGATGTGGTGGGTTTCGTGCACATCAAGGACATCACCGCGGTGCTGGTCGATGAAAAACCCGCGATCCTGAAAGACATGGCGCGCAAGCTGCTCTTCGTGCCGCCGGGCATTCCCGTCACCAAGCTTTTGCTGCAAATGCGCCTGCGCCGCCGCCACATGGCGCTGGTGGTGGACGAGTTCGGCGGCATCGACGGGCTTGTGACCATCGAAGACGTGGTGGAAACCATCGTCGGCCAGATCGACGACGAGCACGACGCGCCCGAACTCAAGCAGCCCCTGCAACGCCTGCCCGACGGCAGCGTGGTCATGGACGCGCGCATGCTGGTGGAAACCTTTGAGGAACAGGTGGGCTCCTTCCTTCTGGAAAACGAGCGGACGGAGATCGACACGCTGGGCGGGCTGGCCTTCGCGCTCGGCGGCCGCGTGCCGGTGCGGGGCGAGGTTTTGCGCCACGCTTCGGGCATTTCCTTCGAGGTGGTCGAGGCCGACACGCGCCGTGTCAAGAAGCTGCGTGCCTTCAACCTTCCCGCGCCGCGTGGCGGCGACGCCCCGGCCGTGCCGGCCGCCTGACGTCATGCCGGCCCTTTCCTCCTGGCTGCAAAGGCGCGGCTTTCCCTTACGGCTGCTTCTGTGCTTTCTGGGCGGGGCGCTTGGCGCGCTGGCCCTGCCGCCTTTTTCCTGGACGGTGCTTTTCTTCCCCGGATTCATGGCGACGGTTTTCTATCTGCGCGCGGCCGGAACCGCGCGGGACGGCTTTGCCCTTGCCTTTTTCTACGCGCTGGGATTTCATCTGGCCGGGCTGTACTGGATTTCGGCCTCGCTCTTCGTCGATATCGCCCGCTATATCTGGGTTCTGCCCTTCTCGCTCGCGGGCCTGCCGATGTGGCTGGCCTTTCTTTTTGCCCTTGGCGCGCTTGCCGCGCATCCCTTGCGCGTCCGGCCCCTTGCCCATGCGCTTTTGCTGACGCTTACGCTGTCCGCCTCGGAAATCCTGCGGGGATTCCTGTTCACCGGCTTTCCCTGGAACCTGTTCGGCACGGTGTGGATTCACACGCCGCTTGAGCAAAGCGTGGCCCTGTTCGGCATTTACGGCCTTACTTTTCTTACCCTGCTGGCGGCGTGCCTTGCCTCCCTGCTTTTGTCCGGTCCCTCGCGGGCGGCATGGCTCGCCATGGCGGGTTGCGGCGCGCTGTTGCTGGCCCTTGCGGGCTGGGGCGCGGCGCGGCTCGACACGCCGCCTCTTCCGGTCGTGCCGGACATTCGCCTTCGCATCGTGCAACCCGACATCGCCCAAAGCGAGCGCCGCACTTTCCGGCAACGCATGGCGGGACTCCGGCGCGCCATGGCGATGACGGAAGAAAATGGAGCCGGTCCGGTTACCGCCATCTTGTGGCCCGAAACCCTGGTGCCCGATTTTCTGACCGCCCGCGCCGATCTGCGGCGGGAACTGGCGCGGCTTGTGCCGGAGGGCGGATCGCTTCTGACCGGAACGCCGGCGCTGTTCCGGGACGGGCCGCGCCTGCATTACGCCAACGCGCTGGCGGTCCTGAACGGGGAAGGCGCCATCACGGGCCTTTACGAAAAGCATCATCTGGTCCCGTTCGGCGAGTTTGTTCCTTTCAAAAAATGGCTGAAAACCGTGCCGGTTGCCGCCGACGTCATCGGCGCAAGGGCCGATTTTTCGCCGGGACCGGGCGCGCGCACCCTGCGCGCGGCGGGGCTTCCATCCTTCAGCCCGCTGATTTGCTATGAAGCGGTTTTCAGCGGCGGCGTGCTGGACAACAGCGACCCGCCCCAGCTCCTCGTGCAGATCACCAACGATGCCTGGTTTGGGGACACAACTGGTCCATATCAGCATTTCGAGCAGGCGCGGCTGCGCGCGATTGAAGAAGGCCTGCCGCTGGCGCGGGCCGCCAACACCGGCATCAGCGCGGTGATTGATCCATTGGGAAGGGTTACGGCCAGGATTCCACTCGAACAGACCGGCGTGATCGACGCCGGGATTCCGCGCCCCTTGCCGCAGCCTTTGTTCAGGTGGTTAACCAATCAAATTCTTTTCGCCCTTGCCGTGTTTTTCACCTGAATCGACACCCTTCTCGTGTCGAAAGTGATTATAGCCCTTACTTTTCGCTTGCCAAAACACGGCGCATACGTTTGCATGTGCCGCCGAATGAATTTGGTTGTATAAAAGGTTTATTATTTGATGTCCGAAACTGCCGCGAAGATCGCCCCCGATCCCTCCCCCCATCCGCTTGACATCCATGTGGGACAGAAGCTCCGCCAACGCCGCCTGATGCTGGGCCTGACCCAGGAAAAGCTCGGCGGCATTCTCGGCCTGACCTTTCAGCAGGTGCAGAAATACGAGCGGGGGCAGAATCGCGTCAGCGCCAGCCGGTTGTTCGAAATCGCCAGGGCCTTGCGGGTTCCGGTCACCTATTTTTTCGATGATGCCCCGGATATGGTCATGGCGGGCGGTCTCAGCGACCAGAAGCAGGCCCCCATCGGCAATGAACTTCCCCGGCCGCATGATTATAACTCGCGTGAAACCTCGGAGCTTCTGAGGGCTTATTTCCGGGTCGAAGACCCCAAAAAGCGCAAGCGCGTGCTGGACCTGATCCGCGCCATGAGCGACGAGGAATAACCGCCGTCCTAGCCTTCGTTTTTTTGCCTTGCCCGCGGGACCGTCCGTTTCTAAGCTCCCGCCCTTCTCTCCCATGCAAGGTTTCCCATGAAAGGCTCTTACCTCTTCACAAGCGAATCGGTTTCCGAAGGCCACCCCGACAAGGTGTGCGACCATATTTCCGATACCATTCTCGATCTCTTCCTCCACGCCGACCCGCAATCCCGCGTGGCGGTGGAGGCGCTGGCCACCACCAACCGCATCATTCTTTCCGGCGAGGTGCGCGGGCCGGAAACCATCACGCCGTTGCACATGCAAAACGCCGCCCGCGAGGCGGTGCGCGAGATCGGCTACGCCCAGAAAGGATTCCACTGGCAATGGGCGCAGATCGACGTTCTGGTGCACGCCCAGTCCGACGACATCGCCCAGGGCGTCGACGCCCGCGACAACAAGGACGAAGGGGCGGGCGACCAGGGCATCATGTTCGGCTACGCCTGCAACGAAACGCCGGAGTTGATGCCGGCGCCCCTGACCTTGTCGCATCGCATCCTGCACGCCATCACCGAGGCGCGGCGTTCGGGCGCCTTGCCGCTTCTGGGTCCGGACGGAAAAAGCCAGGTCACGCTGGAATATGCCGGCGGCAAGCCGGTGCGGGCGCACAACATCGTGGTGTCGCATCAGCACAGCGAAAAGATCGATTGCGAGGAGGTACGCGAAATCGTCCGTCCTTTCGTGCTGAAGGCCCTGCCCGATGAAAGCTGGATGTGCTCCGAGGAGAATTTCTACGTCAACCCCACCGGCCGCTTCGTGATCGGCGGGCCGGATGGCGACACCGGTGTCACCGGGCGCAAGATCATCGTCGATACCTATGGCGGCGCCGCGCCGCATGGTGGCGGCGCCTTTTCGGGCAAGGACCCCACCAAGGTCGACCGCTCGGCGGCCTATGCCGCGCGCTACCTCGCCAAGAACGTGGTGGCGGCGGAATTGGCGGAACGCTGCACCATCCAGCTTGCCTATGCCATTGGCGTGTCTTACCCGCTGGCGGTCTATCTCGATTTCCACGGCACCGGCCAGGCGGACGAGGCGAAGGTTTCCAAGGTGTTGCAGGAACTGGTGCCGCTCAATCCGCGCCGCATCCGCGAGTATCTGGCCCTCAACCGACCGATTTACGCCAAAACCTCGGCCTACGGCCATTTTGGCCGCGAGCCGGGGCTGGACGGCTCCTTTAGCTGGGAAAAGACCGACATCGCCGGAGAGTTGAAAAAGGCGTTTGGCGGGTAAGGAGGAGGTTCGAAGGTTCGGAGGGACGAAGGGGCGAAGGAAGTCACCAAAAAAGACAATTTAGTGTGCTATAATAAAAGAATCTTTCCGAACCTCCGAACCTCCGAACCTCCGAACCTCCGAACCTCCGAACCTCCGAACCTCCGAACCTCCGAACCTCCGAACCTCCGAACCTCCGAA
>JANQEX010000047.1 GCA_028278105.1 Alphaproteobacteria bacterium
AGGGTCTGGACTCAATTAAACAAGCTTTTCACTCAAAAAAACAACTGCTCACCCCGGCGAAAGCCGGGGTCCAGCATGTTGCCTTCGGCAACATGCAACCGCCTCCGGCGGTTGCTGGATTCCGGCTTGCGCCGGAATGAGCAGTTATCTGTTTGATTTGATCCATTTCTAATTGAGTTCAGACCCTAATCTTTTGATTTGTTTGAATATCAAGCGTGGATGCCCGCCTTCGCGGGCATGACAAATCTCTTTATGGGATAGATCAGTTTATAAAACCGTTGGTATAAGGGTCTTTTTTACCGACCCTGTTGACCCTTCCGGCCCTCACGACCCTTTCGCAAAACCCCATCCCTCAAGGGGAGGGGGAGACATAATAAAAGCCCGGCTTTTTTGGCCGGGCTCCCCCTTTTTCCTTTGCCAAGCCTTTATCCAAATGGCGTGGGCGGGTCGTGCTTCATGCAGGCCCACCTCCGGGCATGTTTCTGGGCACCTCCCTGGGTTCTTCGGGTCTGGGCCCGGCTCCGGATGCAGGTTTTAACTTATCCATAAAATGTTGATCTCTGGTTATCATGGCCGGCGCGCCAGGCTTTGATATACTGTTCGGATCTAACGCAGAATAGTTTTTGCCCATGTCCTCCTGAGCGGCCGGATCAAATCTGTTGTTTGTAAGACCCGCAAGAGTTCCCGGATCACTACGATGATGTGGATCAAGCACTGACACTGCGGAAGCCGTTGTCAGCATGTTTTCCTGATTGTCTGTCGGCGCAGCCGGGGCGCCTTCGGGGACAGCAATCCGGCCTGCCGTCGCCCCATTGCTTTCCAGTGCAGCATATCTTCTATAACTCATATACACTCCTGAACATGTCATTAGTTTACGGACATCGCCTAAACTTTTCCTTAATATATCAAGGATTTGGCCCCTCTTTTTCTCACGCCTTTAACCAACTAGATTACGGATATGACAGCCAAAACCGCCAGCGCCCTGATTATCGGCAATGAAATTTTGAGCGGACGGACGCAGGATTCCAATCTGGGGCATCTTGGTAAAAAACTGATGGGGAAGGGCGTGCGCCTGATGCATGCCCGCGTGCTTCCCGACATTGAGGACGAGATCGTGCGGCATCTGAACGAATGCCGCGCCGTCCATGATTACGTGTTCACCTCCGGCGGCATCGGCCCCACGCATGACGACATCACCTCGGCCGGCGTGGCGAAGGCCTTCGGCGTGCCGCTGGTGCTGAACGCGGAGGCCCGCGCGCGCCTGACCCGCCATTACGGCGGGGAGGACCAGCTTAATCCCGGCCGCCTGCGCATGGCCACCTTGCCGCAAGGCGCGGTCCTGATCGACAATCCCATCAGCACCGCGCCCGGATTCCGCCTTGGCAATGTGTTCGTGCTGGCGGGCGTGCCGAAGATCATGCAATCCATGCTGGACAGCGTTTTGCCGCAACTCGCGGGCGGTCCGCCCATTCTCAGCCGCACCATCGGCTGCCTGATCCCGGAAAGCGTCATCGCCGACGGGCTCAGGAGCATCGCGGCGAGCTATCCCGATCTGGAAATCGGCTCCTATCCCTATTTCCGCATGACGGGTTACGGACTCAGCCTTGTGCTGAGGGGAACGGACCCGGCGCGCCTCGGTCCGGCCGCGGAAGAACTGTGTGCCCTGATCCGCTCGCTGGGAGGCGACCCGGTTCGTCTTGATTCAGAAAGCGCGGTGCAAGCGCCGCATACAGCAGCGCAATGACGGCGATGATGGCGAGCCAGATCAGGCCATAGCGCAAAAAACTGCCTTTTCCCCGGCCGCTGCGCCAATAGTTTCCCGCCACCAGTATCAGAACCAGCGTGCTGAAGAGGAGGGGGATCCATTCAGGCATGTGCATGGGCGATAATCCAGGCTGTCATTCCGGAAAACCGAACGAAGTGAGGTTTATCCGGAATCTTGCGCCATAATGGGATAGAGATCCTGGATAAACGCGCTTCGCGCGTTTCCCAGGATGACGCTGTTTGAGAAGAGGGATCCATTCAGGCATGTGCATGGGCGATAATCCAGGCCGTCATTCCGGAAAACCGAACGAAGTGAGGTTTATCCGGAATCTTGTGCCATAATGGGATAGAGATCCTGGATAAACGCGCTTCGCGCGTTTTCCAGGATGACGCTGTTTGTTGCATTTCACTTTTCATCGTTATGGAACGCTTTCGCTTCGTGCATCCAGCGCCGGATAGGGACGGGTGACGGGTCCCGTGTAAAGCTGGCGCGGGCGGCCGATTTTTTGCCCTTCGCTCAGCATTTCGTGCCAGTGGGCAATCCAGCCCGCCGTGCGGGCCAGGGCGAACAGAACGGTGAACATGCTGGTAGGAAAACCCATGGCTTTCAGAATGATGCCCGAATAAAAATCCACGTTCGGGTAAAGCTTGCGTTCGATGAAATATTCATCCTGCAAGGCGATACGCTCCAGCTCCATGGCGATTTCCAGCAGCGGGTCGTTGACGCCAAGCTCGCCCAGAACCTCATGGCAGGTCTGGCGCATGATCTTGGCGCGGGGATCGAAATTTTTATAGACGCGGTGGCCGAAGCCCATCAGGCGGAAAGGACTGTCCTTGTCCTTGGCTTTCTCAATGACTTCGGGAATCCTGTCCTTGTGGCCGATCTCCTGAAGCATCTGCAAAACGGCCTCGTTCGCGCCGCCATGCGCCGGACCCCAGAGCGAGGCGATCCCGGAAGCAATGCAGGCAAAGGGATTGGCGCCGGAAGAGCCCGCGAGCCGCACCGTGGATGTGGAGGCGTTCTGCTCGTGATCGGCGTGCAGGATAAAGATGCGGTCCATCGCGCGGGCCAGCACCGGCTTGACCTTGTAGGGCTCGCACGGCACGGCGAAGGTCATGTGCAGGAAATTCCCGGCATAGCCCAGATGATTCTGCGGATACATGAAGGGCTGGCCATGGGCGTATTTATAGGCCATGGCCGCCAGGGTGGGCATCTTGGCGATCAGCCGGTGGGAGGCGACTTCACGTTGCTGGGGATCGCCGATATCAATGCTGTCGTGATAAAAGGCCGAGAGCGCGCCCACCACGCCCACCATCACCGCCATGGGATGCGCGTCGCGCCGGAAACCGGAATAGAAACGCGCCATCTGCTCGTTCACCATGGTGTGATGGGTAATGTTATGGGTAAACTTCTCCATCTGCGCCCTGTTGGGCAATTCGCCATATTGCAAAAGATAGGCGGTTTCCAGAAAGCTGCTTTTGGCCGCAAGCTCCTCGATGGCGTAGCCGCGATGCAGCAGGATTCCCTTGTCGCCGTCGATGAAGGTGATTTGCGAGTCACAGCTTCCGGTCGAGGTGAAGCCGGGATCATAGGTGAAGTAGCCCGTCTCGCCGTAAAGGCCGCGGGTGTCGATCACCTTCGGGCCCATGGTTCCTTCCAGAACCTTCAGCTTCCAGCTTTTGCCGGTTGCGTCCTCGGTCAAGGTCACGGTTTGGCTTGATCGTGCATGTGCGGGAGCTTGACTCATGGCGGCGACCTCGACGGCGGAAAAGCAGTCCCCATGCTGGCACAGGGAAAGCTCACAAAAACAGGGGTCCGATGCTTATGAAACATGAATCTTGCGATGGGGCCTGTATTCCTATAATTAAGCCTCGGAAGCAACTGTTTCACCAGCCGGTGGGCATCATGCCCGCTTTTGCTTTCGCTACGGCGGGCATCACGTTATTCATACCAACACTGGAACGAACGGGTCCTGTATTTGCTTCAAGGCTACTGCTTATGAGTTGCGAAAGGAAAGATCAGGCGTCCCCGCGCAAGCGGGGACCCAGTGTTATTATTAAACTGGATTCCCGCTGGAGTTTACCCCCGCGCCCGGCTTCGTTAAAGCTACGCCGAGGTTTTGCCTATTTGTCACGCCGAAGCTTGCGGAGGCGGAAAAGCGGGGACGGGAATGGGTAGTGTCTCACTTTGGAAATCACCCCCGCGAAGGCGGGGGTCCCATTTGATTAAAAACAATGGGATGCCCGCCGGAGCCTGCCCTCGCCCCCGCTTTCGCGGGGGTAAACTCCAGCGGGGGCGGGCATGA
>JANQEX010000048.1 GCA_028278105.1 Alphaproteobacteria bacterium
TTTCCCCTCCCCTTGCCCGCCTTCGCTAAAGCTACGGCGAGGTCCTTGCAGAAAGCTTGTCCGCCGAAGCTCGCAGAGCGGAGGCGGAAGGGAGGGGATCAAGGGGTGGGGTCCGCCGGTTTCCCGTAGCGTAAATGCCGAGGCTTTGAAAAGATCAACGCTTCACCCCACCCCCAACCCCTCCCTCAAGGGGAGGGGAGTCACGGCGGGCCAAATTCATCCGCCAAGGCTCCGGTGGATTCTTGAAGAAAGCTCGGCCGCCGAGGCTCGCGGAGCGGAGGCAGAGGGAGGGAGGGAGCGGTTTTATATTCCCCTCCCTCCGGGAGGGGTTAGGGGAGGGTGTGTAAACAGGGTTTCAAGGGGCATAAGGGTCAGGAGGGTCAAGGACCCTTTTGACCCTTACGACCCTTTATGCCCCTCCATAATCCCTCCCCCTTCCCCCTCTCCGCCTTCGCTCTACGAGCTACGGCGGACGAGCTTTCTCCGAGGACCCGCCGTAGCTTTAGCGAAGGCAGGCCAAAGGGAGGGGGATGTGATTTTCATTCTCCTCTCTCTGGCCCGCCTTCGCAGGCAAGATTTTGTTTGCTGAAATTTCTTATCTGTCGGGCATAAATCTTCGCTTTCTTGTCCACCAAAACCCCGCATCCCCAAAAATACCGCTTGAATTAAGAATGATTCTGATTATCATTCTTATTTCCACGATGGGTGCACAGGTTTTTTCATGCAAAATCAGCCTGTTAGAAAAACGGCTATAGAACCTACGGCAAGCAACTCTTCATCTCCGCCGATGCTCTTCCAGGCCATGGGCAGCCTGCCCCTGCTGTTGAAGCGGACGGAGACGGAACCGCTGCATCCCCAACTCAAGCACGAGATTCGCCGCGAGATTACAGCGGCCTCCGCCGGAAATGCCGACGCCGCCCTGACGGTGGAGGCTTTCGACCTTTCGCTTTACGCAACCCTGGATGAAACCGCGCCGCATGCCTCCCTGCACGGCCATGCGTTGCGCGAGGGAATGGTGCGCCTTTCCACCGGCCAGAATGTGATGATTTTGGTCGGCAGCCATCCGGGTCATGAAAAATCCCTGCCGCTTGATGCGCTTTACGCCGCGCTGCGGCACCAGATCGCCCATCTTGACCTGCTGATGCGCACCCTGGAAGACGAAGGCATGGCAAAGCTGCTCGGCAAGGAAAACGGCAGCCAGAACGCGCTTGCCGCGCAAATCCGGGGCGCGCTTGGCTCTGTCCGCAACGGGCTGGATTCGATGGCGTCGTCGCTGCGCGCCGTGATGCATGAGCCGGGGAAATTCAACCGCGAGATTTTTCTGGAACGCGCGTCGCAGGTTGAAACAAGCCTCGCCGGCCTTACCAGGCTGGCAAAATCCCAGCCGCTCTTCGCCCAAAGCCTGAATTCTTTCGTGGGAAACATCAAAGACCTTATGGGGGAAATGCGCCACATGGCGCGTTCTCCCCAAAATCAGGCAACCCGGACCGCGGCGCGCGCAACAAGCGCGCTCCCCGCGCAAAAACAGGCGGCGCAACGGACTTCCACCGCCACGCGGTCACCCGCAAGGACCCTACAAGGCAAGACGACGCCGCTTTCGGTTCGCTCACCTCTATCTGTTCTTCACAAAGGCGTCGCCACGCCACCGTCCCTTGCCCGGAACTCTGGCAATTTCAGCAGCCTCGCCGGCGCGGCAGCTTTAGCCGGAGCGGTTGCGCTTGGCGCCCTTCACCCGCAGACGGTGGAATCGCGCCCGGCGCAAACCGCTTCCAAACCGGCTCCCGTGGTCCCCATGCGGGTTTCGGTTCCGGTCAGCCCTGCAACAGCCATGACAGCGCCATCGCGGGAAGTTTCACAAAATCCCGCCGCGCCGGTGGCAAAACAGTCATCCATAGCTGAAACGCCGGTAACGCCGTCCCCTGCGGCCGGCCTTCCGCCCGTTCAGGCCGCGCCGCCCGAACTCCAGCCCCAGCAAGCGGCGTCCCCGGCGGACGCGCCCCTGGCGGCGCAGGCGGAAGCCGCACCGGCCGCCCTGGCCGCCACGGCCACCGAACCGGCTCCTGCGGCGCCGAATGAATCCGCTTCGCCTCCTGACACCGGTTCCGTTGCCGAAACTGCACATTCCGCAACGTCGCATGAGACATACTCGCCTTCCGAAAAAACGGCGGAGCCTCATTTTGAATCATCCGGCGATGGCGTTGCGCAAGCCGAAGGCGAAAGCCGCGGCCTGCCAACTCAAACAGACGACTCCGTGACGGCTCAGGGAATGGAGGTTTCCGCTACTGAGACGGCAAAAGCGGTAGAGCCTGATGCGCAACAAACCGCTCCGGAAAGCGAACCGCTTCGTCCAAGGGAATTCGCTGCTCTTCCCGCCGAAGCCGATTCCGGCATTGTGGTTCCTGTTGCGACGGACAGCACAGCCTCTCCCACCGGCCCCGAAAATGGGACAGGCCTGACAAAAGTCACATCATTCGACCCGTTGGGAAAAAGTGTCACGCTTCTGGAAAAGATCGGCACCATCCTGGAAGCAGGAAAGGAGAAGGCAAAAAAATTCACCGCGAATATTAAAAGCGCCTGCGACGGCTGTCCGAACAAGGGAAGCTGCAACGGGTCCTGCGCCCGCGTAAGCGCGGTGAGTGAGGCCAACATCCTGAACAGCTTCTCAAAGCTTGCGCCTTCTTCCCCATCCAGAACCTCTTCACCTTCCCCCGCATGATTCACAAACCAATATTGGAGGAAAAATACCATGGCAATAATATCTCTTCACTTCCCCGGCGGAAGCGGAAAGGCTCCCGAAAATACTGGTGTCACACCGGCGCGCCCAAGCCTTCAGGTGTGCGGAGCATGCACGGCCAACCATACCAGCAGTTGTGCCGACGCTATCGTGGAAATTACGGGAAGGGTCGTACAGGTTTTAAAGGGAAACGACGTTGTGCTGAACCTCGACGACGCCGAGCATCTTGCCATATTGGAGGACTTCCTTAAGAAAAACGGCCTTGAACTCCCGCGCAGTAACGCGCCTCTTATGAAAAGGCTAAGGCAAATAGCACAAGCCGCAGCCGCACCGCGCTAGGCCCAACGGACAGTTGACAACACAAACATTCCCGGCCCCGCTTTTGCCGGGACGGGCTCCGGCGTGAGTCCCGTTTATACCAACGGTCTTATAAACGGATCTATCCCACAGGGGAAGTTGTCATGCCCGCGGAGGCGGGCATCCACGCTAAAAAACCACCAAAACGAAAGTTTCAAAGCGTGGCCCCCCCGTCAGTTATTAGGGTCTGAACTCAATTAGAAATGAATCAAACCAAACAGACAACTGCTCATTCCGGCGGAAGCCGGAATCCAGCACCCGCCGCAGGCGGTTGCATGAAGCCTCCGGCTTCATGCTGGACCCCGGCTTTCGCCGGGGTGAGAAGTTGTTTTTTCGAATAAAAAACCTGCTTAATTGAGTCCAGACCCTAAAATGCCGGCTCGCATGACTTTTTGCTTGCCTTTGGCCGGGTGCATATGTTTCCTGCTGCCGAATGTTACCCAAAATCACTATCGGCATCACGTGTTTCAACGCCGAAGACACCATCGGCGACGCCATTTTATCGGCACAGCAGCAGACCTATGGCAACTTCGAGATAATTGTGGTGGACGATTGCTCCACCGACAATTCGGTTGCCGTGATTGAAAATGCCATTGCCGGCGCGGCGAATGCCCGCCTGATCCGGCATGAGCAGAATACCGGCGTGGCCGGGGGCTATAATTCCATCGTCACCAACGCACAAGGTGAATTCGTTGCCTTTTTTGATGATGATGACACTAACGACAACACAAAGCTTGAAAAGCAACACGAGCGATTAACCGCTTATGAAAAGAAAGCCGGAACGGATTTTGTTTTCTGCTACACGAACCGGAAAGTTTTTTATCCCGGCGATACGGAGCCGCGTGAGTTCCGGTATGCCATCGGAAGAACCGCGCCGGAACCCCATGGCGAAATGGTGGCCGATTACCTGACCTGGAACTCCGGTGTGCCTGGCCATGTGTGGGGATTTTTTGGCGCCGGCACACTGATGACCCGTAAAACAACGTTCGAGAAGGTTGGGCCATTTGATCTGGATTTCCGCCGCTGTTCCGAATGGGATCTGGCCTTTCGCGCCGCCCGGCTAGGCGCGCATTTCATCGCAGTTGATGAGCCCCTTCTTCATCAGCATATCACGCCAACGACAGATAAAGCAGGCCGTAGACCTTTGCAATTCAGCCTGTTGCTACGCGAAAAGCACAAAAACTTTCTTCGCAAAAAAGGCGTTTATCATTCCGCGCGCATGATCGCGCGGGCAAGGTTTTTCGGCTCGATTGGACAGATGTGGAAGGCGCGCTTCTTCAGTCTGCTGGCCTGCCTGCTATCGCCGCACCGGGCGGGACTGTTTGTCCTTCGAAAATGGCTGCGAAAGGGATGGGCGCGGCTTCAAAATCAAAAAAACACAACATAAGAAGCAATATTCGCCCGTGTCTTGAGAAGACCATTGAATTTTCCGCAAAAAGCCCTAGAAAAGCGCACGAAGAGTGTTCCAGGGAAGGGCTTTTCCATGCGCGTCGACGCCAACACCCTCCGGGCCGGTCACGTGATCGAGCATGAAGGCAAGCTGTGGGTGATTATCCGCTCCGAAATCATGATCCCCGGCAAGGGCAACGCCATCGTCCAGATCGACATGCGCGACGCCCGCACCGGCACCAAGACCAATGTGCGCTTCCGCACCCAGGAAAGCGTGGAAAAGGTTTTCGTGGAAGACACCGACATGCAATATTTGTATGGCGATGATGAAACCTACACCTTCATGGACCAGGCCAGCTACGAGCAGCTCAACATCCCCGCCGATGTGCTGGGCGGCAAGGCCCGGTACCTTCAGGAAAACATGGTGGTGAAAGTGCGCGTGCATGAGGGCAACGCGCTTTCGGTGGAACTGCCGCAAACCGTGGTTCTGGAAGTGACCGAAGCCGATCCTTACGTGAAGGGGCAGACGGCCTCGGCCTCCTACAAGCCCGCCCGGATGGCCAACGGCCTGCGCGTGATGGTGCCGCCCTTCATCGAGGCCGGGGAGAAAATCGTGGTCAACACCGCCGACGACAGCTATGTGGAAAGGGCGAAATGACGCGCCGCGTCATCCCGGAAAGCCGAGCGAAGCGAGGCTTATCCGGGATCTGGTAATCAGGTGAGAGATTCCGGATAACCGCCTGCGGCGGTTTCCGGAATGACGCTGGAAAGTTAAAGAATGCCCGTCCGCTCCGCCATCATGACCGTCATGACCCGCGCCGCCGAAAAGGCGGGCCGGGCGCTGCGCCGCGATTTCGGCGAGGTGGAGCAGCTTCAGGTCTCCATGAAGGGTCCGGCCGATTTCGTCAGCCAGGCCGACAGGAAATCCGAGAAACTTCTGCATGAGGAACTTTCACGCGCCCGGCCCGGCTATGGCTTCGTCGGCGAGGAGGGGACGGACGAAAAAGGCGACGGCGAGCATCGCTGGATCGTCGATCCGCTGGACGGCACCACCAATTTCCTGCATGGCATCCCGCATTGGGCGGTTTCGATTGCCCTTCAAAAAGGCGGCGAGATCGTGGCCGGGGTTGTCTACGATCCCGTGAAAGACGAAATGTTCTGGGGCGAGAAGGGGATGGGCGCTTATCTTAATGCAACCCGGCTGCGCGTTTCCCGCCGCTCGGAACTGCATACGGCCCTGCTGGCCACCGGCATTCCCTTCAAGGGCAGCAAGTATTGGGAAAGTTTCTTGAAAGAGCTTCAGTCGGTGATGCTGAAAATTGCGGGCGTAAGGCGCATGGGCACCGCCTCGCTTGATCTTGCCTACGTCGCCGCGGGCCGCTACGACGGCTATTGGGAGCGCGGCATCCATCCCTGGGACGTGGCGGCGGGCCTGTTGCTGGTGAAAGAGGCCGGCGGCTTCGCCGCCTCGATGGACAAGGGCGGCGATCCCGTTTATGGCCGCAGCATCATCACCACCAACGCGGCGCTGCATGCCTCCCTGCGCGAGCTTTTGGGTACGGGGTGACGGCCTCGCCGTCATTGCGAGCGACCAGCGGGAACGAAGCAATCCAGTATAACCAATACGAACATTCCCGCCCCCGCCTGTCCGCTTCCGCGTGACGGGTGCGCCAGGACCTCAAATGTTTCTGGATTGCTTCGGCCCGCAAGCGGGCCTCGCAATGACAAAGCAGCCTGCCGCATGCTCCAAACGCCATTTCGGCAACAGAAATACTCTATTTTGCCGATGCTCAGGATTCTTGACCCTCAAGGCCTTTGCCCTGAAACGAAAATCCCTTTAGATTCAGCCGAATCAATAACCCGCGTTCGTTTCCAGGCGATCCATGCGCCGCTTCCGTCTGTTTAAATACACCTTAACCGCGCTTGCCGGTTTTGCGCTTTTCGCGGCGCTTGGTCTTTCCTCAGGGTTTGCCCTGGGACAAGAGACGGGGGAGATTGATGCGCCATCGAAAGCTGCGGCAAAGCCCGTCAATGCCGGCGACCTGATGAAGGCGATGAAGCAAGGGCTGGCCGCTCCGCCCACCGCGGCGCATTCAAGCGGCATGGCGGCCCCCGCCGTGACGCCGCCGCCCATACCCAGTATGCCGCCGCCTGCAACGCGGGCCGCCCCGGTGGTCACGTCTCCGGCAACTCCGGCGACGGCTCCCGCGACGACTAAAACGCAAGCGCCGCCGCCCAAGGTGGAAACCCCCGCCGTCAAGGAAAGCGATATTCCTGTTCCAGCACCGGCCAGGCCGGAACAAAAGCCTTTAACGGCAACGCCCGCGCCAAAACCCGCTCCGGCTCCCGTTAAAACACCGGAGCCTGAAACGGAAACGGCCGTAGAGGGACCGCCCTTGCTGACGGATGTCGAGGACGCGCCGGCCTTTCTTGGCAAAAAAGAACCCGCCGTCCGCGAAACCGCAAGCATGCCCGGAAAGATGCCGGAGCGCGGGCCTGAATTTTCAAAGCCGCGTCCGCTTTTCCTTGGCAAATCGGGCAAGCGCGCGGGCGTGGTGAAGAAAACGCCTGCCGCGCCTGAAGTTGAAATCGCTCCGAAAGAAGAATCCCTCCCGCCCATCACCCCTCCGCCGCAACCCGCGGCCAAGCCCGCTCCGGCTGAAAAAGCGGTGACGGAGGAAAAGCCCGCCCCCCAATCCACGGCGGCGGCGAAGCCGGAACCCGAAAAGGACGCGACGCCGCAGACGGAAACACAGACTGAGTCCGTATCCGAATCCGAACCCGTGTCATCCGGGGCCAAGGACACTTTCAGCAGCGGCGAAATGTCGGCCCCGCCTGCATCCGAGCTTGAGGGAACCCTGACCTATTCCCAGGAAGCGGGGAAAAAACCGGTCATTCCCGCAACCATTGAAGAAAGCTCCGGCCCGGATCCAGGGCAGGAACCCGGCACGGAAGAAAAGCCGGCCGCCGCGCCGGATTCTCCACCGCGCGCAAGCCCTGCGCAAAGGCTTCATGCCTCCTGCGGCGCGGCCAATGGCGTGGGCTTCGCCGCGCGGCCATCCTCTAGCCTTTGCACCGAAGGAACCCCCTCCGAGGTGGAGGGCGACGGGCCCTGGACCTGGACCTGCGCGGGGGAGAAGGGAGGGGCGAGCGTTTCATGCTCGGCCCCTTTGCTCGTTAATGGCGAGTGCGGGCTCGCCAACGGTTCGCAGTCGGCCGCGCCGCCGCTGGAATCCCTTCTTTGCCGGGCTGGCGACGCCAGCAGCGTCACCGGCCAGGGCCCCTGGTACTGGAACTGCTTCGGCGAAAACGGCGGAGCGGTCGCGCAATGCGCCGCCTACACGCTGATCCGCGGCGCGTGCGGTGCCGCGGCGGATACGCCCGTCCGCAAAGCGCCCTCGGAAGGGCTTTGCGCTTCGGGCAAAAGCACTGCCGTTATCGGCGACGGCCCATGGAGTTGGACCTGCCTTGGCTCGGACGAAGACAACAGCGTGAATTGCACGGCTCCCGTCCGCATCAATGGAAGCTGCGGCATTGCCCACGGCATGAGCATGGCCTCGGTTCCCACGGCGGACCTGTGCGCAACCGGCCAGCCCTCGGAAGTGGAAGGGGAGGGGCCATGGACCTGGCTTTGCATGGGCGAAAACGGGGGTACGAGCATGAGTTGCCTTGCCCCGGTTATAACCAACGCCACCTGCGGGCCCGCTCACGGGCTTGGCGTTGAAACCGCGCCCACCGAAGGGCTTTGCGCCGAAGGCAGGCCGGATGCCGTCAACGGCGACGGCCCCTGGCGCTGGACTTGCGAGGGCAGCGGCGGCGGCGCGCGGGCCGACTGCATGGCCCCCCTCAAGGTTGACGGCGCCTGCGGCCCCATCAACAAGGCGGAACTGGATGAAGCGCCGGAAGATGGTCTATGCGCAAGCGGCGTTCCCGGCGTGGTTCTGGGCAGCGGCCCCTGGCAATGGACCTGCCAGGGCGCGGGCGGCGGCATCACCAGCAATTGCATGGTCACGCGCGCGGTTCCCGCGCAATGCGGCACGGCGCATGGCATCGGCTCGCCCACGCCGCCTTTGGCCAGCCTGTGCCTTTCCGGCGTTCCCACCACCGTGATCGGCAAGGGCCCGTGGTTCTGGACCTGCCAGAACACAAGCGGCAGCCACAAGGTGGATTGCATGGCTCCCCGCCTGATAAACGGCGCGTGCGGCGCGGCGGCCGATGCGCCTCATGTCCTGCCGCCGGAGAAGGATTTCTGCCGGGGCGGCACGGCGTCCCCCGTTTCCGGCGCCGGCCCGTGGACATGGAGTTGCGAGGGATCCGGCGGCGGCGTGAGCGCCTCGTGCCGCGCCCTGGTGGCGGATGCGCCGCCACCCACGCCGCAGACACCGCATCCTGGGCCGAAATCCGGCGTGCCCGCGAACACCACGAGTGCTGGCAACGAATGCACGCCCAGCGTGCGCCGCTGGACCATCACCTGCCAGCAAGGCGGCTATCCCGTCAATTATGCCGGCGTCATCATCGGCGAAACGCAGGTGTTGTGCCCGACCAATGTGGAGCGTGGCGTATGGCTGAGCAATAGCTGCGCGCCTTCCACCGACAGCCAGCCCGTCTCGCCCAAGCCGGGAGTCCTGGTCAAGCCGCCGCCACCCAAAATCGGCGTCACGGACGTGATCCCGGAGATCGAACCGCTCTCCGCCCGCAAACTGAAGCCGAAAGCAAAACCGCGTCTGGCCACGCCGCGCTTTAAAGACGCGCCGCCGCGCGCCTCTGCCACCCAACGCCGGGTTGCCGCCGATGGCGAGGAGAGCATTCTCTTCGCGCCGGGCGCCGAAGGGCTGGACGCCGCCGCAACCACCACGCTGAACCGCGTCACCGCCGCCTTGCAGGGCGCGGACAAAAGCATCATCACGCTGAACGCCTACGCCGCATTGCCGCCGGGCGGCGATCCGCAGGAATCCCGCCGCCTGTCCCTTGCGCGGGCGCTGGCGGCGCGCAGCTATCTGATGAGCCGCGGCATCGCCAGCACCCGCATCGACGTGCAGGCGCTTGGCCCCGCCGGCGACGGCATGGGTGATGACCGCGTGGATATCAAGATCGGCGGCCCCTGACTCCTTTTCCGGGAAATCCCATGGAATTCTGGCAGGCAATGGAATTCTGGCTGACAAAGGCGCTCGGCATCGTGATGGCGCCGTCGCACCTGCTGCTGCTTTTGCTGGCGCTGGTCTTCTTCGTTCCCGGCTTTCGCCTGCTGCGGGACGGGTTGGGAACGTTCATCGTGTTCCTGCTGCTGACCGCCACCCTGCTGCCGGTGGGCGACTGGGCGCTGCTGCCGCTGGAGCGCTGCGCCGCCACGCTGGCCCGCACGCCGTTCAAGGCCGATGGCGTCATCGTGCTGGGCGGCATGCTGGACGAAGACGCGACAACCGCCCGGAACGAGGCTGCTTTCGGCGGCAGTGCGGACCGCTTTATCGCCATGCTGAAGCTGGCGCGCGCCTATCCCGGCGCGCCCGTTATTTTTACCGGCGGATCGGCATGGGGGAATCCGGGTTTTCACGAGGGCGAAATTCTGCGCCGCGCGGCGGAATCCCTCGGCGTTGACGCCCGGCGGATCTCGGCCGAAACCCGCGCGCGCAACACCATCGGGAATGTGAAATACACCAAAGATGCTTTCACGCGCGCGTCCGGGAAAAACTGGCTGATCGTCACCTCGGCCTATCACATGCCGCGCGCGCTTTCGCTGTTCGAGGCGGCCGGCCGGAAAAGCGGCACGCATTTTTACGCCTATCCCACCGATTATCGCACCCGCGGACAGTTCCGTTTCAAGCCGCGTCTTGACCCCACCGGAAATCTTTCGAAACTCGACCATGCCGTCAAGGAATACGCCGGCCTTGCCGTGAACCGCCTTTTGGGACGCACGGACAGCCTGATGACCTGCACGCCGCCCAAAGAGGAGAAGCTGAAATGAAATCCATGATTCTTCTTGCCTTATGCCTGCTTGTTCCGGCGGCGGCCGGGGCGCAACAGCCGGCTGACGTCTCCGCCACGCCGGCGCCCACGGTGTTGCAGCCGCCGCCCGGCTGGCCGGAGCAGGACCCATCGCCCGAACCCGCGATAAAAGTGGAGCCCGCGCCGTCGCCCACGCAGCCGGCGCAACAGCCTGCCCGTTCGGCCTATCCGCGGCCGCCCGCGACGCCGGCGGTTGAAGAGCCGGTCCAGCGCATGGGCTTCGCCGACTGGATGAACGAGCTTCGCGCCGAGGCGATTGCGCAGGGCATTCGCGCCCGGACCGTTTATTACGCGCTGGGGCGGATCTATTATCCCGATCCGGTCATCATCGAAAAAGACCGGACCCAGCCCGAAAAAACCATGACCGCCCAGCGCTACTGGAACCGGCTGCTGGACGACCGCCGCATCGACGCGGGACGGGCCTTTTATGCCGCCAACAGGGAGCTTCTGCGCCGGGTGGGCGAGGCTTACCGCGTCCACCCGCGCTATATCGCGGCCATTCTGGGCGTGGAGAGCAATTTCGGCAATCATCAGGGCAAGGAAAACATCATCAACGGGCTTGTCACGCTGGCCTATGACGGACGCCGGGCCGAGTATTTCCGCCGCGAGCTTCTGAACGCGCTGCGCATCATCGACCGCGGCGATATTCGTCCCGAAAACATGCGCGGATCATGGGCGGGCGCGATGGGCGCCTGCCAGTTCATGCCGTCCAGCTACCTGAAATACGCGCAGGACTTCGACCGGGACGGCCGCGCCGACATCTGGGGCTCGATTCCCGACGCCGCCGGCAGCGCCGCCAATTACCTTGCCCAAAACGGCTGGCGTCTTGGCGAGCGGTGGGGACGCGAAGTGCAGGTGACCAAGCCCATCCCCGAAGAATTCATCGGCACCAAGGTCCGCAAGCGCGTGAAGGACTGGGCCAGGCTGGGAGTCAGGCGCAAAAACGGCAAAAGACTGCCCTACGCTTCGATGATGGCTTCCCTGGTGCAGCCCGACGGGCCGGAAGGCCGGAGTTTCCTGGTCTACAACAATTTTCACGTGCTGATGCGCTGGAACCGTTCCACCTATTTCGCCATCGCCGTGGGCATGCTGGCCGACAAGATCGGCCGCAGGTAGGGTGGTGGGTCAGTTTGCTTTTATATTCATGCCCGCAAAGGCGGGCATCCCATTGTTTTTAATCAAATGGGACCCCCGCCGGAGCCTGTCCCCGCGAAAACGGGGGCGGGGGTGATTTGTTCAAACTGGCTCACTCCCGCAGGTAATGATGCCGTGACAGGTCCGGGGGGATTGTTTACCCTTTCCGCAACCGATTCATCAGGGAAATCCCATGCGCCAGTTCCTCGCCCCCGCCCTTGTTTTCCTTTGCATCGTCACCGCCTGTTCCGCCCCGGAACCACGCGGCGGCATGGCCAGTGGTGCAGGCATGTTCAAGATCGGCCGGCCCTATACCATCAACGGCCAGCGCTACACGCCAAGGGAAAACTATTCCTACGACGAAACCGGCATTGCGTCCTGGTATGGGCCGGGCTTCGCCGGGCGGCGCACCGCCAATGGCGAAATCTTCGATCCCTCCGAACTGACGGCCGCGCATCCAACCCTGCCCATGCCCTCGCTGGTGCGGGTGACGAATCTTGATAACGGCAAGTCGGTCGTCGTGCGCATCAACGACCGCGGGCCGTTCGTCGCCGGGCGCATCATCGATCTTTCCCGCCGCGCGGCGGAATTGCTTGGCTTCAAGCGCGCCGGCATTGCCAAGGTGCGCGTTTCCATCCTGGCCGTGGAAAGCCGGGCGATTGCCAACGCCGCGCGCAAACGCTACCGCGCCAGGGGCGTACGGATGGCCGAATTGACCCCGCCCGCGCGGGAAGAATTCATCCCCGTCTCATCGCCGCAGGCCGCTCCCATGAGGCAGGTGGACGCCATGCCGCTGAAAGGACCGGTTCCGCCTTCGCCCGCGCAACCGATTGCCAATCCATCGGGCCGCATGATCGCCGCGGCCAAGCTGGCGCCGGAAATCCCGGATCCCGCGCCGAAAAGCATCCCCGGCAAAACAGTGGACGGAATCTTCTATCCCGCGCCGAAAGTCCGGCGCATGAAGGTGAGCGGCGGCCGGCGCATCTTCATTCAGGCGGGGGCCTTTACGGTGAAGCGGAACGCGGTGCGCCTGAGAAACAGGTTGGCGGCCCTTGGCCCCGCCGCGATTACCGAAGCCGATGTGAAAGGCAGGCATTTCTGGCGCGTACGCATCGGCCCCGTGGAATCGGTGAAGGAGGCCGACCGTATTCTGGCCCAGGTCATGGGCGGCGGCGAAAAGGCGGCGCGCATTACGGTTGAATAAACATGACGCGCGGCATCTTTATCACCTTGGAAGGAGGGGAAGGGGCCGGCAAAACCACCCAGTTGAGGAGCCTGCGCGAAAGGCTTGAAAAATCGGGCAAAAACGTCATCGCCTCGCGCGAGCCGGGCGGCACGCCCGGAGCCGAGGCGCTGCGCAAGCTTCTGGTGAACGGCGATGCGTATAACTGGGACGCGGTAACCGAAACCCTGTTGCACTTCGCCGCCCGGCGCGATCATGTGGAGAAGCTGATCCGTCCCGCCCTGGAAGAGGGCGCCGTCGTTCTTTGTGACCGCTTCGCGGATTCAACCCTGGCCTATCAGGGCCATGGCCACGGGCTTGACCTGAAGATTGTGGAGGCGATCCGCGATGCGACGATTGGCGGCCTGAAACCCGATCTTACTTTTCTGCTCGACCTGCCGGCGGAAGAGGGGCTGAAGCGCGCCGCGCGATCCCAAAGCTACGAGCGCTTGCCCCTGGAGTTCCACCAGTGCCTGCGCGACGGCTTTCGGACCATGGCCAGGGCCGAGCCGGAGCGCTTTGTGGTAGTGGACGCAACCCAAAGCGCGGAAAAGGTGACGGAAATTCTTCTGTCCGAGATAAAAAAGAGGCTTGATAATACATAGGCTACGAATGTCTTTTGACTTTTACCGCCGCTAGGGTCCAGACCCAATTGAGTAAGGGCCAGAACCCAATTGAATGAGGGTCTGAACTTAGTTAGAAATGAATCAGATCAAACAGATCACTGCTCATTCCGGCGGAAGCCGGGGTGAGAAGCTGTTTTTTTTGAATGAAATACCCGTTTAATTGAGTCTTGGCCCTAGGTTCAATGGACAATTAAACTCAAGTCATTGAAAATGACTAAATGAACATTCCGGGCAAGGTTGCGCAGCAACCGCGACCCGGAATCTAACTTGTTCCTGAAAATAAATGGGATTCCCGCTTCCGCGGGAATGTTCGTGTTGGTAATTGTCCATTGAACCTAGAAATATTCCATGCCTACTCACCCCCGTGACCAAATGCGCCTGATCGGCCATGAAAAGGCCGAGACGCAGATGCTGCATGCGGCATCCGGCGGGCGGCTGCCGCATGCCTGGCTCATCACCGGCCCGGAAGGGGTGGGCAAGGCCACGCTGGCTTTCCGCTTTGCGCGCTTTCTGCTGAGCGGGCGGAAAAGCGGCCCGTCGCTGGACGTGCCGCGGGAAGAGGGGACGGCAAGGCTGGTCTCCGCCGGCGCGCACCCTGACCTGATGGTGCTGGAACGCGCCTTCGATGAAAAAAAAGGGCGCATGCAGCAGGATATTCCCGCGGAGGCGGCGCGCGGGATCGCGGGCTTTTTGCACCTGACGCCCTCGCAGGGCGGCATGCGGACGGTGATCGTGGATGGCGCGGGCTGTCTCAACCGCTTCGGGCAGAACGCGCTTTTGAAAATCCTGGAAGAGCCGCCGGAAAAAAGCATCCTGATCCTGACTTGCGAAACGGCGGGCATGCTGCTGCCCACCATCCGCTCGCGTTGCAGGATGGTGAAGCTCGCGCCGCTGAACGCCGGGCAACTGCGCGATATTGCGAAAGCCGAAGGCCTCGCGCCCGAAAACGCGGACCAGCTTGATTTCCTGATCGACATCGCCGAGGGCAGCGCCGCCCGCCTGTTCCGCTATGCCGTCCATGACGCAGGCGCGCTCTACAACCGTTGGCTCGATTTCGTGAAAGACCCCGGCAACCGGCTCGCGCGCCTGCAACTTGCCGAAGCCTGCTCCGGCCGCGACGCGGAAGAGAAATTCAACGCCTTCCTTGACCTTGTCTTCCTGTGGCTGCGCCGCGCCATTCTGGCCGGGACGAAAGAGACGGCAAGTCCCGCCTTGATCCCGCTGCTGAAATTGTGGGACGGGCTTTCGGAGCGCGCGCGCGCGGCCGGCCAGGGCAATCTGGACCGCAAGGCGGTTCTGCTGGACATGATGGACGCCAGCGCCGAGGCGCTGGCGGCATGACGTCATCCTGGATAAACCCTGGAGTCATCCCGGAAAATGCGCGAGGCGCGTTTATCCGGGATCTCATGCCCATATGGGAAAGAGATCCTGGAAACCGCCTTCGGCGTTCTCCGGGACAACGCATGTTGCATGCCGGTCAAATGAGGGGTTTCGTGGCCCCGGAAACTTGCGTATAACAAGGCCTGGCTCAACGGCGGAACATCATGACCGGAAAAAAACGCTATTACCTGACAACGCCCATTTACTACGTGAACGACCAGCCGCATATCGGCCATGCCTATACCTCGCTGGCCTGCGACGTGCTGGCGCGCTTCAAGCGCATGGACGGGTATGATGTTCACTTTCTCACCGGCACCGACGAGCACGGGCAGAAAGTGGCCAAATCGGCGGAAGACGCGGGCACCGATCCGCAGGGTTTCTGCGACCGCGTGTCGCGGAACTTTCGTGATCTCGCCGGGGCCATGAACTACACCAATGACGATTTCATCCGCACCACCGAGGAGCGGCATATCAAATCCTGCCAGGCCTTGTGGAACGAACTGATAGGGAAAGGGGAGATTTACCTTGGCAAATATGCCGGCTGGTACGCCGTGCGCGACGAGGCTTTTTATGCCGAGGATGAGCTGAAAGACGGCCCCGACGGCAGGAAAATCGCCCCTTCCGGGGCCGAATGCGAATGGGTGGAGGAAGACAGCTATTTCTTCCGCCTGTCGGCCTGGGGCGAAAGGCTGCTGAAATTCTACGACGAAAATCCGGATTTCATTCTGCCGCCCAACCGGCGGAACGAGGTGGTCAGCTTCGTCAGGTCAGGCCTGCGGGATCTTTCGGTCTCGCGCACCACGTTCAGCTGGGGCATTCCCGTGCCGGGCGACAGCCGGCATATCATGTATGTGTGGCTGGATGCGCTGACCAACTATATCACCGGCGTCGGCTATCCCGATACCGGCGCGGAAAGCTGGAAACGCTTCTGGCCCGCCGACCTGCACATGGTGGGCAAGGATATTCTGCGTTTTCACACGGTCTACTGGCCCGCCTTTCTGATGGCCGCGGGCTTGCCGCCGCCCAAGCGTGTTTTCGCCCATGGCTGGTGGACGAATGAAGGCCAGAAAATATCGAAATCATTGAACAACGTCATCAACCCGCTGGATCTGGTGGCCACCTATGGCCTCGATCCGACACGGTATTTTCTGCTGCGCGAGGTGCCTTTCGGGCAGGACGGCGATTTTTCCCGCGCCGCCATGATCCACCGTATCAACAGCGACCTTGCCAACGATTTCGGCAATCTGGCGCAGCGCGTTTTGTCGATGATCAACAAAAATTGTGACGGGAAGGTCCCGGAGCATGGTCCGTTTCTTCCCGCCGACACCAGGCTGACGGACGCCGCCTATAATCTTGTGCATCCCTGCCGCGCCACGCTGGATGTCCAGGCCTTTCATAAAATGCTGGATGAAATCTGGGCCGTGGTGGGGCAGGCCAACCGCTACGTGGACGAGCAGGGGCCGTGGGTCCTGAAAAAAACCGATCCCGCCCGCATGCACACCGTGCTTTATGTGCTGGCGGAAACGCTGCGCTGCCTTGCGCTGCTCGCGCATCCCTTCATGCCGCAATCGATGGACAGGCTGCTGGACCAGCTTGCCGTGCCGCAGGACGCCCGGAATTTCTCCGTTTTAACGGCCCGGCACGCCCTGAAAAGCGGCACGGAACTGCCTGCGCCGCAAGGGATTTTTCCCCGTTTTGTCGAGGATGGCGCCCGCTCGTAAGAAGCCTGCCGCAATATGCTGATCGACACCCATTGCCATCTTGATTTTCCCGAACTTTCGCGGGATCAGGCCTCGCAAGCCGTGCTGGAGCGCGCCCGCGCGGCGGGGCTCCGGCGCATGATAACCATTTCCACCCATGCCAGCCGCTTTGACCAGGTCAAGGCGATTGCCGAGGCGAATGATGACATTTATTGCAGCGCCGGCGTTCACCCGCATCATTCGGGCGAGCCGGGCGAGGATGTGGCCGAAGACTGGCTGGTCGAAGCCGCGCGTCATCCCAAGGTCGTGGGCCTTGGCGAAACCGGGCTGGATTACTATTACAACAACAGCCCAAGGGAAGCGCAGCGGAAAAGCTTCCGCACCCATATCCGCGCCGGCCTTCAAAGCGATCTGCCGGTCATCGTCCATGCGCGCGATGCCGATGACGACATCGCCGCCATCCTGAAGGAAGAAGGGCAGGGCAGGCTGAAAGGGCTTTTGCACTGTTTCAGTTCCGGCCGGGCTCTGGCGGAAAAAGGGCTGGAAATGGGGCTTCTTATCTCGTTTTCCGGTATCGTAACGTTCAAGAAGTCGGAAGAGTTGCGGTCCATCGCCAAAGACGCGCCGATGGACCGCATTCTGGTGGAAACCGACGCGCCGTTTCTGGCGCCGGAGCCATATCGTGGCAAGGTGAATGAACCGGCTTACCTGGTTCACACGGCGGCGCGGCTGGCGGAGCTTAAGGGAATTCCGTTCGACGAATTCGCGCGCATCACCACGGCCAACGCATTGCGGCTTTTTTCAAAAATCAAACTGCCGGAGGAGGCCGCCGCATGATCGTTACCGTTCTTGGCTGCGGCGGATCGGGCGGCGTGCCCATGCTGGGCAATGTCTGGGGCGATTGCGATCCGGCCAACCCGAAAAACACGCGGCTGCGTACGTCGATCCTGGTGGAGGACGGCGATACGGTGCTTCTGGTGGATACCACCCCCGATGTCCGCGCCCAGCTTTTACGCGAAAAAGTCAATAAAATCAACGCAGTGCTCTATACCCACGCCCATGCCGACCATTGCCACGGCATTGACGACATGCGGGCGATGAACTGGCACATGGGCGCGCCAATCGATATCTATGGCGATGCCGCCTGCATCAAAACGCTGACCGAGCGCTTTCCATATATCTTCAGTCCAACGCGGGAAGTGGCGCGTTATTACAAGCCGGCACTGGTGCCGCATCTGATCGACGGGCCGCTGGAATTTCCGCCGTTGACCGTATCGCCGTTCCGGCAGGATCACGGCTATATGGAAAGCCTCGGCTTCCGTATCGGCAACTTCGCCTATACGACCGACTGCAAGACGATGCCGGAGGAATCTTTTGAAGCGCTGAAGGATTTGGATGTATGGCTGGTGGATTGCGCAAGGATCAAGCCGCATCCGACCCATGCCCATCTGGAGCAGACCCTGGAATGGATCGGGCGGGTGAAGCCCAAACAGGCCTATCTGACGCATATGGGCTGCGAACTGGATTATGAGGCGCTTTGCCGCCAGCTTCCGGCCCATGTCCGCCCGGCGCATGACGGGTTGAAACTGAATGTGCGCTAAACGGCTTATTCGAAATACTTGAGAAAATACTCGGTAATGGCTTCTTCCAGATTGGCGGGCTGCTTGGGCGGCGGTGGGTCGACGATTTCCTTCGGGCAGTGTTTTGCGCCGTGTTCGCGCATTTTTCTGATCCTGGCCGTGATCCATTCGTGGATATTAATGGGCAAAAAGCCGTAATAATCCGTCTCCAGCACGTTTTCGGCCGCCGTGAACTGGTTATAGACGTAGAAGCAGCCGTCAAACCGGGCCTTGGGGCTGGTAATCAGGGCGAAAGCGGCCGCCAACAGGCAAACCAGGCATAGGCCGCCGACAATCAGGGTGGAATTCACATGTGGAACCCTGGCTTTTCTTTTCCGGGGCGGTGGAATTTCAGGGGCGCGCTTTTTCATGCAAAGGAGAATAGCAGCAAAAGACCCATCAAGAATAAGCGCTGATCCATCACAAAACATTTAATAACCCGGCGTGGAAGAGGATTGGATGATCTGTTTTCCCGCACTTTAAAAAAAGATGGCAACCCATTGCCCCCTTTCACTTTCCATTATTTTACATAATATATATTATACGACTTATGGATGTGGCGGGCAGGGCAAAGGATAACCAATCTCCCCTCCCTCTGGCCCGCCTTCGCTCTGCGAGCTTTGGCGGACGAGCTTACCCCCAGGACCAGCCGGAGCCTTGGTGAAAGCAGGCAAGGAAGGGAAAAAGGTCCGTCACAAAGGTAGTCTCGTGAGTGGCTGTTATATATTCTGGATTGCTTCGCTCCGCCGCCGGCGGGGCTCGCAATGACGCCTCTTTTCATATCGCTTGTCTTGCCACAATCCCATGACCGACCCGAAACCCGACCTTAAAGAAAAGACCGGCATCAACAAACTGCTGGAGGTGATGGCCGCCCTGCGCGATCCCAAAACCGGCTGCATGTGGGATGTGGCGCAGCGCTTTGCCACCATCACCAAATACACCCTTGAGGAAGTCTATGAGGTGGTGGACGCCATCGAGCGGCAGGATATGGAATCCGTCAGGGAAGAGCTTGGCGACCTGCTCTTCCAGATCGTGTTTTATGCCCAAATGGCGCGCGAACAGGGCCTTTTCGACTTTAACGAACTGGCGGAAGCCGCAGCCGGCAAGATGATCGGCCGCCATCCTCATGTCTTCTCCGGCATGAAGCTGGAAGACGTGGAAGCCCTGATGAAAGCCTGGGAATCCGAGAAGGCCAAAAAGCGCGAAAAAAAGGCGCGGGAGGAGGGGCGGCCCCCTTCCCTGCTGGATGATGTGGGGAGCGCCCTCCCCTCCCTCTCCCGCGCCGTAAAGCTGCAAAGCCGGGCGGCAAGAGGCGGATTCGAATGGAAAACCCCCGCCCCTGTTTACGAAAAACTGGCCGAGGAGTTGGCCGAACTGAAAGAAATGGTGGAGCTGCGCGAAAAAACGCAAGAGCCCCTGCCCCTTGAGCTGGTCGACCGGCTGACCGAAGAACTGGGCGACGTGCTGTTCGTGGTGGCCGCGCTCGGCCGCACGCTGAAAATTGATCCCGAACTTGCGCTGCGCCAGACCAACCGCAAATTCGAGCGGCGCTTCCGCAGCATGGAGAAAAGCCTGGCCGCTTCAGGCCGCAAGCCGGGCGACGTCTCGCCCGAAGAGCTTGGCGCTCTCTGGGAGAAAGAACGGGCGAAGGATAAGGGTTATAGCAAGGTCAAATAATTTCCATATTGGAATTCCTCACATGCACATTCCCGCAGAAGCGGGAATCCCATTGTTTTTCAATAAAATTGGACTCCCGCTTGCGCGGGAGTGTTCGGAGGTAGGGCGCATGGAAATTAAGGGACACGACTATAAATATGGGCGTCATGCCGGAAATGGCGGACACCTATGAGCCATGATCCGGGATTTTTATCCAATGGCGTGAGATCCCGGATAACCGCCTCCGGCGGTTTCCGGGATGACCGGCCTGGCTTACCCCGCCGAGGCTTTTCTGGCCGGCGGCGGCGGGCTGTTTATCCGGCCACTGATCTCGTCCCATTGCTCCCTGGGCGCCACCAGAAGCGCGGTTGACGGGTTTTCTCCCGCGCAGGGATCGGCGAAGCTGTAGGGCCTGTCATCCGTCCACCTATAGGAAAAGCCAAGCTCTTCGGCAAGCGCAAGCCCCGGCGCATGGTCCCAGGGCATGGTTTTGCGGTAGACGGCGAATTGCGCCTCGCCGCGCAACAGGCGGGCGTAATCATGCCCCGCGCAGATCGTGCTTTTCCACCTGGCAAATCCGCCTATTTTTGCCTTCAGCGCCTCGCGCACCGGATTCTGGAAAAAGCGCAGGCCCACAATGCCGGTCATGGTTGCAACCGGTCTTTTTTTAACGGGAGAAAGCTTTTTGCGCGGCCCATCCGGCCTGTCGTGGAACACGCCCCCGCCCTTTTCGCCCAAATACATTTCATCGGCAACCGGTGCATAAATCCACCCCGCCACCAGCGCGCCGCCCTTGACAAGCGCCACCATCACATCGAATTCGTTCCTGCCGGCGGCATAAGAAGCGGTGCCGTCGATGGGATCAACCACCCAGGCGGCCTGGTCGCTGTCAAGAAGCCGCAGCAGGTCCTTGTTGGCGGAAACGGCCTCCTCCCCCACCACCACGCTTCCGGGAAGCGTGCCGCAAAGCCGGGGGCCGAGCGCCTGCTCGCAGGCGCGGTCGGCGACGGTGACGAGATCATCCGGCTCCGGTCCGGCTTTTCTCATCACCTCGCCCACGCCAAGCTTTTTCCAGCGCGGGATGACCTGCTCGGCCGTCACGTCACGAATGATCGAGGCGATGCGCGGGATGTCGGGAGTCATTCAAACAGCCTTGCCAAAAAACCTTGATTTTATATCAAGCCGTTTGGCATATCAACCTTGACAAGAAGGTATAACTTAACCCGGCGATTTAGGGTCTGGACTCATAAATAGCAAGAGGTTTTGTTTGCAAAGGTTATCGATATGGCAGGAAACGAGCGACGCGGTAGTCAACCTACCGCGAGCGACGTTGACGCCCCAGATCGATAACCTTTGCAAACCCTGCGGGCGGGGCGAAAAGAAAGGCCCGGCGTCTTCAAAAAGCTTGTCCGTAGTCCCCGCTACGGACGGCGCTTTTTTCATAGCCGGTTCCTTTTTTTCGCCTCCGCAAAACCCA
>JANQEX010000080.1 GCA_028278105.1 Alphaproteobacteria bacterium
TGAATCAGCCGCCCGCGCTCTTGCGCCGAAAAAACGCCGTCCAGGGCGCCCAAAGCCTTCAGGCGCAAAATGCTTCGCGCATAAAAGGCATAGGGGTCTTTCATCCACCGCTCGACGGAAGAAGGGCTGAGGCTCCCTGGCATCGCCGCGGCGGGCACGGACGCCGCGACGGGTTCGCACGGTTCGGGTTCGGCGCAAAAATCCAGACGCCTTGCCCATTCCAGCCACGGACCGGCGGGGATAGTCACGCCGCAAAGCCCGCCCACCGCCTGAAGGCGCAACAGCCAGCGCGATGGCAAGGCCGGCGCGCCATCCTTTCGCGCGCTGCGCAGCAGCGTGACGCGCGGGCCGGCCGCGAGCTGGGCGAAATCATGCGCCGCCTGGCCGATGCGGGAATCCGGATCGGCGCAGCCAAGGTCGACGCGCATCGCGCGCGACATCCATGGATCGGCGCGATGGAGAACGGGCCAGACATCCTCGTTCAGCCCGCCCAGGATAACGTGATCGAAGCGCAGCAGGCGCGCTTCCAGCAGGCCCAGAATGGCAAGCCGCGGATGCCGGCCCCAGGCGCGGCGCACCATTGTTTCCCGCAGGCCGAGCCGCAGCATGCCGGCGAAATCGTGGAAGCCGCAGGAAAACCCGCGCGACGCGGCGCCGTGGGATTCCACAAAACCGGCCAGCGCCGCGCCCGCCTCCCCCTGCCAGAGCCATCCGGGATCAAGGCACAGGCTTTCGGCAAGACTCATGAAATCTTCCAGCCATTCGGCAAAGGGACGCGCCACGCCTTCCTGAAATGGCGCAAGCCCGTTTTGCAAACGCCGCAGCAGGGACAACGCCTCGTCACGGCGCAATCCTGCAATGTCAAGCGGCTTGCCCTGCAAAAGCGCGATCCAGCCTGCCAGCCCCCGCCCGCGCGGCGCGGCGCGGAAAAATTCCGCCTCCAGATGACGGGCAAGGCGCAACAACTCCGCGCGCGCAAGGCCCATGCCACAGAAAGGATGCTTGAAAAACGCCACAAGCTGCGACGGGCGCAGGCCCGCGCCCGGCAGATCAAGCAGCAGGGAAAGATAGCCGCCGGCGGGATGAGCCGCGAGCGGCGCGCCGGCGCTGTCGTCCAGCGCGATCCCCCAACGCTGCATCAGCCCGGCCACGCGGCGCGCCAGCGCCCGGTCGGGCGTGACGAGCGCCGCCGTTTCCCCCGTTTCCGCCGCCGCGCGCAGGATAAGCGCCGCCGCAAGCGCCTCTTCATGTTCATGCGCGGCCTCGACAAGCTCCAGCCCCGCGAAGGCTTCCGGCGGCAGGGCCTCGCGCCGCAAATGCCGCCAGCGGTCGGACGCGGCGGGCGGACGCATCACCTCCGACAGCAACCGCGCCCGCGCCGGGGCGGCCTCGCCCTCCGGCCAGAGCCTTACCTGATCGCGGCCAGGCTCAAGGCGCTTCAGAAGCCGCGCCATATGATATTGCGGATGGGATGGCGGCAATACGCCCCAGGCTTCTTCCTCCAACCCGCAATCAAGTCCTGGCAAAACCACCGCTCCGGAAGCCAGCCCCGCCACCGTATCCAGCAATTCCGCCGTGGCGGGCTGCGAGCCGGTGGAGCCCGCCGCGATCACCGGCCGGCCGGGAGGATTCCTCCGCCAATGCGCGGCCAGAAGCCGCAGCAGGCGCTGGCGGCGGTCCACGGCGTCAATCGCCCCTTCCTCCGCCAGGATGCGCGGCCAGTGCTCCTGCGCGATGGCAAGGAATTTCAGCACCTCCTGCCAGTGCCGGGCGTAACGCTCCGGCGCAAGCAGCGGCAATTTCCCAAAGCCGCAGCCTTCGATCAACACGTCGTCGATCAGCCGGCCGAGATCCCCCGCCAGCAAAAAAGCCTGCGTCCGGGAAAGGGCGGGCAGGCCAAAATGTTCCACCAGCCTTGTGAGCAGCATGCGGCGGCGGGCGGGATCAATGGCGGGCGGCACGGCCAGAACCTGTTCGGCAAGGATAGCGTCGCCGCCAAGGATCAGTTCATCCTCCTCCACCTCGCCAATGGGGCGGATTTCGGGCAACAGAAAAGAAAAATCTCCGGCCGCGCCCGCCTCTTCCAGAAACGCCGCGTGCAAATGGGCGCAAGCGCGGCGGCTCGGCAACAGAAGCAGCGCGCGGGAAAACCCGTTTCCCAGCCGCGTTTTCGCCCCCCGCGCAAGGCCGCGCAGAAAATCCGCCCCCGGCGGGATCGTGAAGACATTCCGCGTCATGGAAGAAATTTTATCATGAATATTGAAAACTTTCCCCTCCCCTTGGGAGAGGAGTCGGGAGCGGGGTGGAGCGTCATGAACGGGGCCTCAAGGAGCACAAGGGTCGTGAGGGTCTTTTTTGTTGACCCCCATGACCCTTTTGCCCCTCATGACCCTCGTAGACCCTTTGTCTTTACCACCCCTGCCCGGTCCGCAACAGGCGGTTGGCTTCGGCCAGGTCCTGCGGCGTGCCGACATGATAGCAGGACCCGTGGTGGCGAAGGCCGAAAAGCCGGCCCTGCTTTTCGGCCTTTTCCCAGACAAGCCGGGTTGAAAAAACATCCTCGTCCCACCCGGCAAAAAGCCGCGGCTTGATGATCTGCGCCGAGATAAAAACAAAAGGACGCGGCGGCGCGGTCCCGGCGCGGCGCAGGCGGCCAAGACTCCCCTCGCCTTCCATGAAGAAATCGCCCTCCGCCCCGTCAAAGCCGTGCAGATGCGGACCGGAAAGCGGGGCCACCAGCAACAGCGCGTCCATCCGCGCGGGATCGAACGCGGCCGCGAGGCGCTTGAGCGCCGGAACCTCGCCATCGCGCCAGGGCAGGTCGGCGTTGACGACATAGACGGGATCCTCGCCCAAATGCGGCAAGGCCTTCTTCACCCCGCCTCCCGTGTCCAGCAGCGCGGACTCATGGGAAAGAATGCATTCCCCCTTCCAGCGGTTGGGGGAGAGCGGCGCGTTGCGCCGCGCCAGATGGGCTTCGATCATCTCCGCCCTGTAATGGGTGTTGATCACGAGCTTCTTCACCCCCGCTTCCTGCAACCGGTCGATCACGTGATCGAGCATGGGCTGGTTGCCGATCTCCAGAAGCGGCTTCGGCTTTTCCAGGGAGAGCGGGCGCATGCGAAGCCCAAGACCCGCCGCAAGCACCATGGCGCTTTGGGGAGACACGCTCATCGAAGGGGGCTTCCGCGAAACTCAGGCGGCACGGCCTGATCCAGCCAGCGGAACAGCGGCGTAAGGTCGTTCACGCCCGCGTATTTCCGCAAATGCTCCCAGCTTCGCGCGCAATAGCCGGCCGCGGCGACGTCCCGCTTTTCCAGCGCGCGCCGGCCGGCGATGGCGATGACGCGCATATGCCGCAAGGCGGCGATGACCGGCCAGGAGGCCAGAAACGCCGCGCGTTTTCCCGCATCCAGATGGCCTGCGTAATAGCCGCGCAATTCTTCGCGGAGATTTCCGGGCAGATCGCGCCGCGCGTCTTCCAGCAGCGAGACCAGGTCATAGCAAAGAGGCCCGGCGGCGCCATCCTGGAAATCGATCAGCCCCGCGCGGCGATGGCCTTTTTCATTCTCCTGATAAAGAACATTGGCGGCATGAAGGTCGCGCAGGATCAGGCAGGATCCCGCCGCGCGGCAGGCTTTGCCCAAGGGCGGCCAGGCTTCCAGAAACGCGCGCCGCTGCGCCGGCGTGAACGGCGCGGGAAGAATCCTTTCCCACACGTCCAGAAAAAGCGACACCTGCCGCAAGAACAGTTCCTCGCCATAGAGCGGTACGCCCAGCGCGGCGGCGTCCGGCGGCGGGGCCGCGTGCAGATGAAGCAGCGCATCGGCCACGATCCTGTAAAGCGTCCCGGCGTCCCCGCCGGTATCCAGCAAATGATCCAGCCGGGAATCGCCCAGATCTTCCAGCAGGGCAAGGCCGCCGTCCGCGTCGCTGGCGAATACGGCGGGCACACGCAGGCCGCGCGCGTCCAGCAGGCGCCGCATGCGAAGGAACGCGCCCAGTTCCTCCGGCGCGCGCATGCGCATGAGAAGGACGTTGCCGCCCTTCCCCTCGCCATGCAGGCGGCGATAGAGGCGGCCGGAGAAATCCTCCTGCATATAACTCTGGCGCGCGCGTTCCCAGCCTTCGCGCCGCAAAAAACCGGCGATCATGTCTTCGATTGTGGCAACAGAGAGGACAGGCGCGAGGCCCATGCGGCATGACCTTCGATCAAAATACGTCTCTCTTCCCCAGTCTGGGCGAAATCCAGCCGCGCCGCAAGCCTTGAGGCCGGCAACAGCGCTTCGGCCTGCTCCGGCCATTCCACCAGCACGAGGCCTCCGGCCAAAGCCTCTTCCCAGCCAAGCTCGTAAACTTCCTCCGGCTTTTTCAGCCGGTAAAGGTCGAAATGCCAAAGGGGGCCTTTAGGCGTTTCATAACCCTGAACAAGGGTAAAAGTAGGACTTGGCGCGCCGTCGACACCCGCCAGCGTTTTTATGACCGCGCGCGCGAAGCTGCTTTTGCCCGCGCCAAGATCGCCATAAAGCGCCACGCAGTCGCCCGCCCGCAACAGCCCGGCCAGTTTTCCGGCCAGATCCGTCATGGCGGGTTCGGAAAGAGTGGCGGAAAAAAGCGCGGCCTCACTCATGAACAAACCTGTTTCGGAAAAGCCATGTATAAAGCGGCAACGACAAGGCTGTGATGCCGACACCCAATGCCATTCCCCAAATCAATCCAAACCGGTCGGCCGTGAAACCGATGGCCAAGGCCGAGAGAGCGTAAACAAGACTTCCGGCGAAGGATGCAATGGACCCCAGCGTAGCCCTTTCTGCATCCGTAAAGTCTTCCTGCAACAGCTTGTCACGTGCAACCTGTCCCGGTCCAAAAAGAAGGGAACCCGTCATGAACAGGACCGGCGAGATCAGGTTATTGACGATCAGGGCAAATGTCTGAGAAACGAACCAGTAGGACTCGCGCAAGATCAGTGCAATGTGCGGCGTGATGCGCTCAATAACCCTTCCGGCCATCCAGCTACCCATAAAACCAAAGGCATGGTTGCAGGCCTTGAAAATTCCCAACGCCCAAACGGGCCAAAGCGTGTTGACATAGGCCATTTGAAGCTGGAAACGGGATTCACCTCCGCCCCAGCTTATGGCCTGCGCCAACACCAGGAGCCGCAAACGGGAATTGCGCAGCAGATTGATAAAGGCGCTTTTCAAAAGCGCAAAACCTGTCTCCCTTTTTTCATGGCGCCGCGGTTCGGTAAAAAACAGGCTGACGCCAATCGCCAAAACCTGGGGAATGACCGCAAGCAGAAAAATCAGCCGCAGTCCGTAATCCGTCATCAAGCTGGCGCACAGGGCCGACAGGCCCAGCGCAAGTTGAAACATGCTGCTGATGCGGCCTTGATAGTGATGAAATTCCTTCGCGCGTTCCTGTTCCTTCAAACTTTCATAAAGCAGGGCATCGTTATTGCCGCTGAACAAGCTCCCGCTAAGCCCCAAAAGCACTGCTCCCGTCACAAGCAACGGCATGCCGGACGCCAACGCATAACCGGCAAGGCCGGCCGCCGCCGCGCAGGAGCCCAACGCAATCGTACGCCTGCGCCCAATCCGGTCTGAAAGAAGACCCGTCGGAATTTGAGCCAGCGCCATGCTGGCCATTTCAACCGAAAGGAGCGTCATGGCCGCCGTGTAGGACCCCGCCACTTCTGCCAGATAAATAACCACAAACGGCGTTGAAAAACGGAAATCGGTCAGAAAATTGTGAAAATACAGAAGCCGGACGTTCCGGGCCATCAAATCGGTGCGAAGAGGCGCGGTCATGCAGATATCTTCTGCGGCTCCTGCGCATGAATGGGCAGATAACAGGTAATGCGCGCGCCTTCGTCCTTGCGGCTGGAAATGGTCACGCGGCCGCCATGCAGCTCGACAAAGCTCTTCACAAGGGCCAGGCCCAGCCCCGCGCCGCTTTGCCGCGCGCCGGGATTGGCGCGCTCGAACTTGCCGAAGACGCGGTCCTGATCCTCTTCGGGGATGCCGAGGCCGTCATCCTCCACGGTCAGCGCCACCCAGTCGCCCTCGCGCGCGGCGGACAGGCGGATATGCCCGCCCTCCCGCGAATACTGGATGGCGTTGCTGACGAGATTGAACAACACCTGGCGCACGCGATGCTCGTCCACCTCGAACGCGCCGGCGTCTTCCCCGGCGGCAAGGACGATGGAAACATTTTTCTGCCGCGCCCATTCGGCGGTCATGTCCGCCGCCGATTCCAGCAGCGGGCGGATGGAAACGCTTTTGCAGTTCAGCGCCATGCGCCCGGCTTCGATGGTGGCAAGGTCGAGGACGTCATTGATAAGGTTCAGCAGCTTTTTCGAGGCTTCCATGATGGTCTGGGCGTATTCCATCTGCCGCGCGTTCAGCGTGCCGAAATACTGGTTGGCCAGAATTTCCGAAAAGCCGATGATGGTGTTCAGCGGCGTGCGGAGCTGGTACGACACGTTGGCCACGAATTCCGATTTCAGCCGGTCGGCGGCGGCCAGCGCCGCGTTGCTTTCGCGCAGGGCCTGCTCGGCATGCACGGAATCGCTGACATCCACGTATGAAATCAGTACCGCGCCATCGGGCAGCGGCACGCTGGAATATTCGATCACCGTGCCGTCGGTGCAGTCATGCCGCCCGGCGCGGGGGGTGCGGTCGAGCGTCTCGGCAATCGTCACGCGCTTGAAGGCGCTCCAGTCGGGACCGGGGCCGATCAGGGGCTTCATCAGCTCCAGCACGTCGGCGAAATGCGGATGCCCGGCCAGCCGGGCGTCCTCCAGCTTCCAGACGCGCTGGAAGGCCGGATTGTAAAGGCGCAGCTTGCCGTCGCCGCCGAACACCGCGATGCCTTCGGCCAGGTTGTCCAGCGTTTCGCGCTGCACGGCGATGAGCGTGTTGTAGGAGGATTCGAGCGCCAGCCGGTCGGTCACGTCCTCATGCACGAACATCAGCCCGCCGAAGGGATGCGGCAGGGCCATGATGCGCAGCGTGGCGCCGTCGGGCAGATGCATCAGGTCTTCCCGCGCCTCGATCAGCGAGGTGAAGAGGTTGACGCGCTCCTTCTTGTATTTCTGGAAATCGGCCTGCTCCGGCGCGCGGCGGCGGGCGCGCAGATCCTCCAGAATTTCGCCGAAGCCGGGCTCGGATTTCAGGAATTCTTCGTCCGCGTCCCACAGTTTCTGGTAGGCGCGGTTGAAGAATTTGAGCCTCATGTCGGCGCCGTAAATGGCAATCGGCGTGCCGATGAGATCAAGGACCTCTTCATGTGTTCGGATATGACGCTTTAATTCCGCCTCAAGCTCGGCCTCCTGCGTGATGTCCACGGCATAGCCCACAAGCTGGCGCGGACCGCCCACGCAGGATTCAACAATGTGCAGCAGGCGGCGCTGGCCTTCGATCACCACATGGCGCTGCTCCATCCGGGCGTTGCCCAGATCGGCGGCAAGCTGGGCGGGATGGGGCCCCTTGCCGCGCTCGGCGGGCGGCACAAGCTCCATCTGTTCCAGAACCACCGTGTCGGCCCGGCCGCCGACCGCCGCGGCATAGGCGGCATTGACCCAGCCAAGGCGCAAATCGGGCCCGCGCAGCCATGCCGGGAAAGGCAAGGCTTCCAGCAAGGCGCGGAATTCCTGAATCTGGTTGTTGGCCTGATGCAGCACGTCGGACTGGCGGCGGATTTCATCGGTGAAGCGGGTGATATCGCGCAACCAGACGAACACCACCGGCCCGCCCGCGCTGTTGCGGCGCAGGCCCGCCGCGGCCAGCGTCCGGTTGCCGTTTTTCAGGCTTAGCTGGATGCGGAATTCTTCCTCCCGCCCGGCCTGCGTTTCCTTCAGATGCTGCTGCAACGCCTCGGCCGCGGCGGGCAGAAGCCGGTCCATCACATCCTGCGGCGCGGCAATGCGCGCCGCGTCCAGAAGTTTTTCCAGCCCCTTGCGTTGCAGAATCCTTCCCTCGCGCCCCAGCGAAAAAAAGGCGTCCGGCACGGCGTCCAGCAAAAAGTTCTTCTGGGCCAGTTCTTCTTCCAAAAGGCGCTTTTGCCGGGAAAGATGCGCCGCGCGGTCATAAAGCAGGCCGGCGGCGATCAGCGCGGCGGGCGCCAGAACCAGCGCGGCGACATGGATGATTCCGGGCGCGAGCCCCGCGCCGCCGCCGTTCAGCAGAACAAGCGCGAACGCCGCCGCGATCAGCAGCGCCACGGCCAGAAGCGGCAAGAAGCGTTGGGAGAGAGAACGCAAGAAAAGCGGCCCGGTTTAAGTCTTTGGGCATCGCAAAACCATCTCCAATCATGTCCGCGGCGGCGGGGACGGAGGTGATTCAATCTGATCCAGCGCGGCCCTGTTATTCAGCTAACCGCTTCAAGATTAAAACTTTGTTGACCCGGATTGAACCGATTCGCGCAGGCATTAATACCGGTACCGCTCCGGCTTGAAGGGGCCTTCCTGCGGCACGCCCATATAGGCCGCCTGCCGGGGGGTAAGTTGCGTCAGCTTCACGCCCAGTTTATCGAGGTGCAGGCGCGCCACTTTTTCATCCAGCTTTTTGGGAAGGATATAAACCTTGTTCTCATAGGCGCTGCTGTTGGTCCACAACTCGATCTGCGCCAGAACCTGGTTCGAGAAGCTGGCGCTCATCACAAAGCTGGGATGCCCCGTGGCGCAGCCCAGATTCACCAGCCGCCCCTGCGCCAGAAGGATCAGGCGCCGGCCGTCGGGAAAGACAATCTCGTCCACCTGCGGCTTGACCTCTTCCCACTTGTAATTGCGCAAGGCGTCGACCTGAATTTCGGAATCGAAGTGGCCGATGTTGCAGACAATGGCGCGGTCCTTCATCCTGCGCATGTGATCCAGCGTGATGACGTCGACATTGCCGGTGGCGGTGACGAAGATATCGCCGAGCGGCGCGGCGTCGTCCATCGTCGTCACCTGATAGCCTTCCATCGCCGCCTGCAAGGCCGTGATGGGATCGATTTCGGTGACCATCACCCGCGCGCCCTGCCCGCGCAAGCTGGCGGCCGAGCCCTTGCCCACGTCGCCGTAACCGCACACCACGGCCACTTTCCCGGCCAGCATCACGTCGGTCGCGCGCTTGAGGCCGTCCACCAGGCTTTCGCGGCAGCCATACAGATTGTCGAATTTCGACTTGGTGACGCTGTCGTTCACGTTGATGGCGGGCACTTTCAGCGCGCCGTCCTTCATCATCTCGTAAAGGCGGTGAACGCCGGTGGTGGTTTCTTCCGACAACCCCCTTACGTCTTTCAGAAGGCCGCCATGCTTCTCGTGCATCGCCCTGGTGAGGTCGCCGCCGTCATCCAGGATCATGTTCGGCCGCCAGCCCTTTGGGCCGAGAATGGTCTGCTCGATGCACCACCAGAATTCCTCCTCGTCCATGCCCTTCCAGGCGAAAACCGGCACGCCCGTGGCGGCGATGGCGGCGGCGGCGTGATCCTGCGTTGAAAAAATATTGCATGACGACCAGCGCACCGAAGCGCCCAGGGCCGTCAGTGTTTCGATCAGCACCGCGGTCTGGATCGTCATGTGCAGGCAGCCGGCGATCCGCGCGCCTTGCAGCGGCCTGGCCGCGCTGTATTCCGCGCGCACGGCCATCAGGCCCGGCATCTCGCTCTCGGCGATGGCGATTTCCTTGCGGCCCCAGCCGGCAAGGGTCATGTCCTTAACTTTGTAATCATTCTCATGCATTTTCATTCCTGTTTTCCGGAAGAGAAGGAAAGAAGGCTCATCTCGTTTTCCAGCGCGGCGAGGCGGCCGGGATGGCGGCGGCGCAGGACCGCGTAAACACCCACGCCCGCGCCGAACCACGCCAGAACCACCAGCGGCGCACAGGAGACGGGCGGGGTGAGGTTATAATAAATCGATCCCCCGATGGGAAGCAGAACCAGCAGGGCCGCGCACAAGGGCAGGACCGCGTGCCGGACGAGGTTGAATGCCGCGCGGTCCTTCCGGTAGGCGCGAAACACCGAAAGGCAGGTCAGAAAATGGATAATCAGCAGCGGCAGGGTAATCATCACGCCCGCAAATCCGAACCATTCGAGCAACGTGCCGCTTTGGGTCAGAATCAGGAACACCCCTACCACCAGCACGGTAAAGGCCGATCCCGCCAGCACGGCGTTGCGCGGCACACCGTCTGACGTGGCCCGGCCCAGCCATGCGGGAAAAATTCCCGCGCGGCCAAGCGCAAACACCACGCGGGCGCAGGCGTTTTGCGCCGCCAGGGCGCAACCGATGATACTGTTCAGCACGGCAAACAAAATCAGCCAGGGCCCCAGCGCGCCGAAGGCCTTCACCGCCAGCACGCCGCCATAAAGATCCGGCGTGTTGCCGAAGCCGTCCGCGAATTTCGCGGCATCGGCCAGCCCGCCAAAGGCCATGACCGAGGCCATGTTCACGAACACGTAAAAAAGCCCGATCACCGCCACCGCCGCCATCAGCCCCTTGAAGGTGTTGCGGCGGGAGGCCCTGGTTTCCTCCGTCAGCGGCACGCCGCTTTCATAGCCGATGAAGGCCATGAAGGCGAAAATGGTTGCGAACAGCAGCCCGCCGCCGCCTTCCGCGCCCGGCGCCGGGGTAAACGCCCTGATATCGGGCACGCCGCCCGCCTGAACGAAAAGCGAGACGCCGAAAGCCAGCATCACGAGAAATTCGACGGCACAGAGAACGGCGGTCACGCGGATGGTGTTTTTCACATTGGCAAGGGCCAAAAGCGTGACAACGGCGTTCCCCGCCAGCACGCAAATCCACCACGGCACATGAAAGCCAAGGGTGGCCGAGAAAGGCTCAAGAATCAGAATGCTGAAGCCGAACAAAATGACGAAGGTATTAAACGGCTCGTACAGAAAGAACAGCCAGCTTGTCACGAAGCCGGTGCGTGATCCCAGCGCCCGGCTGTGAATCTGGAAATAGCCGCTGGCGCCGGCATATTTGCGGGTCAGCTCGGCCAGGCAAAAGGCCAGCATCAGCGCCAGGATCGCGGCGAAGGACGACGCCAGCGGCAAGGCCGGGCCCGCATGCAGCGCCATGAGTTGCCCATTCAGCACGATGCCGACGGCGGGCGCCATATGCGCCATGCTTTGCGCGAACTGGCCCAGCCAGCCGAGGCTGTCGGGTTTCAGGCGGTGGAACTCTGGAACAGCCATGCCTGGAGCCGTTTTTTAGGTAGTGTCTCAGTTTGAAAAACATCATGCCCGCCCCCGCTGGAGTTTACCCCCGCGAAAGCGGGGGCGAGGGCAGGCTCCGGCGGGCATCCCATTGTTTTTAATCAAATGGGACC
>JANQEX010000094.1 GCA_028278105.1 Alphaproteobacteria bacterium
TTGGTAGTGTCTCAGTTTGAAAAACATCATGCCCGCCCCCGCCTCCGCGAGGGCAGGCTCCGGCGGGCATCCCATTGTTTTTAATCAAATGGGACCCCCGCCTGCGCGGGGGTGATTGTCAAAGTGAGACACCACTAGTTTTTTTGACGCAGCCCCGGCAAAAAACGGCAAAACCCTGGTCTGGCAGCCGCTTTGTCACAGTCGCGCCATATTTCCGCCCCCTAATCTTGCACCGAACGGTGGAGCAGTTCCACCCGCACTACATACGGAGAGAGACCCCATGCGTATACTTGCTCTACTGGCTTGCATGGCCGCGCTGATCGCCGCGCCGGCTTTTGCGGCAACTCACGATGATCCCAAGAAGAACAAAACCCCGGCCGCGCCTCCGGCCGTTGTGGCACCCCCCTCTGCGCAACCCGTTCCTCAGCCCATGCCGCCTGAACCCGTCGCCTCCACGGTCGAGCCCGGAAAGGCCGTGAAAGCCGGAGAACCCGCCAAAGTGGACGAAGCGAAGAAAGCCCCCGAAGAAAAAAAGGGGGAAGTGAAGGAAGAAACGAAAGACGAAACGAAAAAGGACGAAAAAGCGGGTGAAAAAGAGCCCAAGGCCAAAGCCCCATCCAAATAACCCAACAAGCTTTACTTCACCTTGGTTAAGAGCCAGGCCCCTCGGCCTGGCTTTTTTTATGTAAAACCGGCGGCGGGCGCGAATGAAGAGCGCCAACAATCCGGGTTCTCTTTCTTTTTCGGCGATGTCCTTTGGCCCCAATTTTTTACGGCGCCGCATGCGTGGATATGACGGTTTTGTACTTTTTCTTAGCCCTGTTAATCGCATTCTTGATTGCCTGCCTTTTTCTCCAAGGTGATTTGCATGCCCGCTCCCCGTGTATTGATTATTGAAGACACGTCCAGCATGGCCGCGCTTTACACCCGGTATTTGCAAGGAATCGGGTATGAAGCCGACAGCGCGGGAGAGGCGCGTCCGGCTCTTGCCATGATGGCGCAGCGGCCCTACGAGGCGGTGGTGCTTGACCTTCATTTGCCGGATATCGACGGTCTGGAAGTATTAAGATGCCTTCGGCAGGATTATGAAGATGTTCCGGTGGTCATCGTCACCGCCTATGGCTCGATCCACGGGGCGGTCAACGCGATGAAACTCGGCGCGTTCGATTTTATCACCAAACCCTTCGCCGCCTCGCGCCTGCAAACCACGCTGACGAAGGCGCTGGAAGACCGCAAGCTGCGCCGCGAACTGGGCGAGTTGCGCCGCGAGGTGTATCAGGAAAATTACCAGGATTTTGTCGGCTCCTCGGCCGCGATGCAGGCGCTGTTCCGGCAGATCGAGGCCGTCGCCCCCTCGAAGGCCAGCATTTTCATCACCGGTGAAAGCGGCACGGGAAAAGAGCTTGTCGCCCACGCCCTGCACAAGGCCAGTCCCCGCGCGCCAAAGCCTTTCGTGGCCATCAACTGTGCCGCCATTCCACGCGAATTGATGGAAAGCGAGATTTTCGGGCATGTGAAAGGCGCGTTCACGAGCGCCGCGTCCGACCGCAAGGGCGCGGCGGCCAAGGCCGACGGCGGCACGCTGTTTCTTGACGAAATTTGCGAAATGCCGCCGGACATGCAGGTCAAGCTGCTGCGCTTTATCCAGACCGGCTCTTTCACCCCGGTGGGCAGCGACACGCCACAGAAAAGCGATCTTCGAATTGTCTCCGCCACCAACCGCGACGTGCACCAGGAGGTGGAGGAAGGCCGCTTCCGCGAAGACCTGTTCTACCGCCTTTACGTGGTGCCGCTGGAATTGCCTCCCTTGCGCGAACGCGAGAACGACGTGGTGATGCTGGCCCAGCATTTCCTGAAGCGCTTTTCCGCCCAGGAGGGAAAAAACTTCACCAGCTTCGAGCCGGAGGTGATTTCCTTCTTTCTTCAGGCCGACTGGCCCGGCAATGTCCGCCAGCTCGAAAACCTGATCCAGCAGATTGTCGTCCTGCAACAGGACCCTGTCGTGACGATGGACATGCTGCCAAACCACCTGAAGCCGCCGGAGACGGAAACGCCCGCCGCCGAAGGAAACTTCATTCCCTTCCTCGTCAAGCCCCTGTGGCAGATCGAGAAGGAAGCGATCCAGAAAGCCCTTCGCGCCAGTTATAACGACGTGCCCCGCGCCGCGGCCTTGCTGGAAGTCAGCCCTTCCACCATCTACCGCAAGCTCCAGGCCTGGAAAACCGACGTGGCGGCCGTCGCGGCGGAATAAGCCGTCAGTAGTGGGGCAGTTTAATCCTGATAATCATGCCCGCGAAGGCGGGCATCCCATTGTTTTTAATCAAATGGGACCCCCGCCGGAGCCTGTCCCCGCGAAAGCGGGGGCGGGGGTGATTTGTTCAAGTTGACCCACACCAAGCCGTCTTGTCATCACCGCTATCGCGCTTCAATATGCGCGCATGAAAACCCTTTTTCTTGCCCTAACGTTTCTCCTTTTCCCCCTTTCCCTTTCGGCCGGGGCGCAGAACGCGCAAGGCCTTGCCCTGCAAGGCGAGCCGAAATACAAGCCCGGCTTCACGCATCTTGATTACGTGAACCCCGACGCGCCGAAAGGCGGCGCGTTGCGCCTTGCCGCCATTGGGAGTTTTGATTCCCTTCAACCCTACATTTTGAAAGGCGACCCGGCGCAGGGCCTCGGCCTTGTCTACGAAACGCTGATGGAGCGCAGCCTGGACGAACCCAACAGCGCCTATGGCCTTCTGGCCGAAAGCGTGTCTTTCCCGGAAGACCGCTCAAGCGTTACCTTCAACCTGCGGCCGGAAGCCCGCTTCGCCGACGGCAGGCCCGTCACGCCCGAAGACGTGATCTGGAGCTTCGGGATGCTGAAAACGAAGGGCCATCCTTTCTACCGCAGCTACTATCACGACGTGGCGAAAGCCGAAAAGACCGGGTCCCGCAGCGTGACCTTCACCTTCAGCAAGCCCGGCAACATGGAGCTGCCGCAGATCATGGGCCAGCTTCCGGTGTTGCCGGAACATGCGTGGGAAGGGAAGAAATTCGCGGAAACAACGCTGGAAAAGCCCCTCGGCTCCGGCCCCTATCAGGTGGAGAGCCTTGATCCCGGCCACAGCATCACTTATGTGCGGGTGAAAAACTGGTGGGGCGCCACGCTGCCCTTGAACAGGGGCCGCTATAATTTCGAGCGCGTTCGCTATGATTATTATCGTGACGCCACCGTGGCGCAGGAAGCCTTTCTTTCCGGCCGCTATGATTTCAAGGCCGAGAACATCGCCAAGGCCTGGTTCACCGCTTACAAGGTCCCGCCGGTCGAAAAGGGCTGGATCGTCAAGCGCGAGGTGACAAACGCGCTTCCCGCCGGCATGCAGGCCTTTGTCTATAACACAAGGCGCGCCATCTTCAGCGATCCCCGCGTGCGCGAGGCGCTGGCCCATGCCTTCGATTACGAATGGGCGAACAAGAATCTTGCCTTCGGAGCCTACAAGCGCACCCGCAGCTATTTCGAAAATTCCGACCTGGCGGCAAGCGGCCTGCCCTCGTCCGAAGAGCTTGAACTGCTTGAGCCGCTTCGCGGACAGATACCCGGCCGCGTATTTACGGAATCCTACGCCCCGCCCAAAACCGACGGCAGCGGCAACAACCGCGCCAACATGCACAAGGCGCTGGAACTGCTGAAGGAAGCAGGCTGGGTCATGAAAGACCATAAGCTGGTCAATGCCAGGGGAACGCCCTTCACTTTCGAGTTTCTGGTGGACAACCCCGCGTTTGAGCGCTGGATTCAGCCCTTCCGCCGCAATCTGGAGAAACTGGGCATCAAAACCGACCTGCGCATCGTGGATAGCGCCCAGTACCAGAACCGCCTGAATGATTTCGATTTCGACGTCATTGTTCATGTCTATGGCCAGTCGCTCTCGCCTGGCAATGAGCAGCGCGATTTCTGGGCCTCGTCCAAGGCCGGCGTGAAGGGCAGCCGCAATCTGGCCGGCGTCAAAAGCAAGGCGGTGGATGTGCTGATCGAAAAACTGGTTCAGGCCCGCACGCGCGAGGAGCTTCTCACCTGCGTTCACGCATTGGACCGTGTGCTGCAATGGGGCTTCTATGTCATTCCCCAATGGCATCTGGGCACGTTCCGCATCGCCTATTGGGATATTTTCGGCATGCCGCCGCAAAACCCGCCTTACGGCTTGCCGGTGGTGGATAGCTGGTGGATCGACCCCGCCAAGGCCGCCAAACTCTCCGCCCAGACCGGGCGCGCGAGATAAAACACTCCCCTCCCCTTGCCCGGCTTCGCCTTCGGCTACGCCGAGGTCCTTAAAGAAAGCTCGTCCACCGAAGCTCGCAGAGCGGAGGCGGAGAGGGGTTTGGGGGTGGGGTATCTAACAGGGTCTCAAGGAGCGCAAGGGTCATGTGGGTCTTCCTTGTTGACCCTATGGACCCTTCTGACCCTCACGACCCTTGCGCAGGAGACCTCCCCCTGCCCCTCCCAAAGGGAGGGGGGCCAGGCTTTGCCCTTGGCGCGGGCGCGTCTTTATCTAGAATACGCTTATGCTCGCATATCTCGTCCGCCGCCTGATCCTCATCGTCCCCACGCTGTTCGGCGTGATGGTGCTGAACTTTCTTATCGTGCAGGCCGCGCCCGGCGGGCCGGTGGAGCAGGTCATCGCCCGGCTTCAGGGTCTTGGCGGCAGCGCCACCGAACGCATCGGCGGCGGGGGCGAGGAAAACCTGCACACGCAATCCCGTCCCGGCGAGCAGGCGCTTGGCGCCGCCGTGACCTCGCGCTACAAGGGCGCGCAGGGGCTTGACCCCGAATTCATCAAGGAGCTGGAAGTGCAGTTCGGTTTCGACAAGCCGATGCATGAACGCTTCTTCCTGATGATGAAAAATTACCTGATGTTTGATTTCGGCAAAAGCTATTTCCGCGACCAGAAGGTGGTGGACCTCGTGTTGCAGAAAATGCCGGTGTCGATCTCGCTGGGCCTGTGGACCACGTTTTTGGTCTACGCCATTTCCATTCCGCTTGGCATCAAAAAGGCGGTGAAGGACGGCACGCCGTTTGATGTATGGACCAGCGGCGCCATTATCGTCGGCTATGCCATTCCCAGCTTCCTGTTTGCCGTCTTGCTGGTGGTGGTGTTTGCCGGCGGGCGGTATCTGGACTGGTTCCCGCTGCGCGGGCTGGTTTCGGACCACTGGAACGACCTGAACTGGCCGCAGCGCATCCTCGATTATCTCTGGCACATGGTGTTGCCCGTCACCGCGCTGGTGATCGGCGGGTTCGCCAGCCTGACCATGCTCACCAAAAATTCCTTCCTTGACGAAATCAACAAGCTTTACGTCACGGCGGCCCGCGCCAAGGGATTGGCCGAGCCGCGCGTGCTCTACGGCCATGTATTCCGCAACGCCATGCTGATCGTGATCGCGGGTTTCCCTTCCGCCTTTATCTCCATCCTTTTCACCGGCTCTTTGCTGATCGAGGTGATTTTCTCGCTGGACGGGCTTGGCCTGCTTGGCTTTGAGTCCGCCATCAGCCGCGATTACCCGGTGATGTTCGGCACGCTGTATTTCTTCACTTTGCTGGGCCTTGTCATGAACATTCTGGGCGATCTGACCTATACGCTGGTCGATCCCCGCATCGACTTCGAAAAAAGGGATGGATGAAATGCGCGGCATTCTGTTCCCGCTTGTTCTTGTGGTTCTTTCTCTCCCGGTCCATGCCGCCGGGCCGAACGTGCTGGTGCTGAAGCATACAAGGGCCGAGGCGGAGGCTAGCGAACGTGTCGCCCCCTACAGGCAAAAACTGGCCGAAGCCAATCTGGCGCTGCGCAAGGCGCGGACAAACCGCGCCGCCGCCGGCGGCCAGGTGCGGGCGGCCGGCGAAAAATGGATGCAGGAACGCGGCGGGCCACGTGGCTGGACGCCGGAGGAATACAAGGAATTCCTTGCAACGCACCGCCGGCGCATGGACCAGATGGAAAGCAGGCTTGTAGCCGTCAATCAGGAAAACGCGGCCCTGAAAAAAGCGCAAAAAGAAGCCGAACGCGCCTTCCGCCTGGCCCGCATGGAGGCGCAGGTGGATGATCCCGCGGTCCGGCTTTTCACAACCGGCGGGCATATCTGGGTGGAGAACCCCGAAAGCAAACGGCTCGACATGCGCCTGAAGCTGAAGGACCGCGATGGCAGGACCACTCTTCTCATCACCCCCCAGCGCATCGACCTTTTGCCGCCCGCGCTTTGCAATTACCGGGAGGCGCCGGGCGAAATCTGGGCAGTCCGCGGGGCCGAGGCCGTCTCGGAAGAAGGCGAAAAGCCGGCCGTCATCCGCATCGCCAGCCTGAACCAGATTTTCCTGATGGAGCGCGCGCTCGGCAAGGACTGCCCTTTCGGCAGGGTTGCCGCGCCGGAGGCAAAGAAATAGATGACTTCAACGGACCACCTGCGCAACAGGCGTCCCCGCGGAAGCGGGGACCCAGTTTGTTTATAATTAAACTGGATTCCCGCTTTCGCGGGAATGCCTGTTGGTAGGTTGTCATACAAAAAGTATTTGGAACCTTTAAGCATGACCGCTCCCTCCCCCACCCTCGCGCAAAGGCGCTGGCGCAATTTCAAGGCCAACAAACGCGGCTGGTGGAGCCTGTGGATTTTCGCCGCCCTGTTTTTTATCAGCCTGCTGGCCAATTTCATCGCCAACGACCGGCCGCTGATTGTCGAATACGACAATCGTTTCTACTTCCCCATCTTCGCCAATTATTCCGAACAGACCTTCGGCGGCGAGTTCGCCACGGCGGCCGATTACCGCGATCCCTATGTGGCGGAGAAAATCCGCGAAAAGGGCTGGATGGTCTGGCCGCTGATCCCCTATGACTACAACACCATCAACTACAACCTGACCGGGCCCGCCCCCTCCCCGCCCGATGGCGAAAACTGGCTCGGCACCGACGATCAGGGGCGCGATGTCCTGGCGCGCCTGATCTATGGCTTTCGCATCTCGGTTCTGTTCGGCCTGACGCTCACGCTGTTTTCTTCCGTCATCGGCATTGCCGCCGGCGCGGTGCAGGGTTATTTCGGCGGCTGGATCGACCTGTCCTTCCAGCGCTTTATCGAAATCTGGTCGGGCATGCCGACCCTGTTTCTGCTGATTATCATGTCCTCGCTGGTGCAGCCCAATTTCTGGTGGCTGCTGATCCTGCTTTTGCTGTTTAGCTGGATGCATCTGGTGGGCGTGGTGCGGGCCGAGTTCCTGCGCACCCGCAATTTTGATTACGTGAAGGCCGCGCGCGCCCTGGGCGCGGACAACGTCACCATCATGGCGCGTCATATCCTGCCCAACGCGCTCGTGGCAGCGCTGACCTATATCCCCTTCGTGCTGAACGGGGCCATTACCACCCTCACCGCGCTTGATTTCCTTGGCTTCGGCCTGCCGCCCGGCAGCCCGTCGCTGGGCGAGCTGCTGGGCCAGGGCAAGAACAACCTGCAAGCCCCCTGGCTTGGCGTCACCGCCTTCGTGGTGCTGGCGCTGATGCTGAGCCTGCTGATTTTCGTGGGCGAAGCGGTGCGCGACGCTTTCGATCCCCGCAAGCAGGAAGCCAACGCATGAGCCTTCTTGAAATCGAAAACCTTGCGGTGAACTTCACCTCCGGCGGCCGCGTATCGCAGGCCGTGCGCGGCATCAGCTTTGCCATCAAGCCGGGCGAGGTCGTGGGCCTTGTGGGCGAAAGCGGCTCCGGCAAATCGGTGACCGCCCTTTCGGTGATGAAGCTTCTGCCGCCTTCGGCGCAGATTGCCAGCGGCGCGATCCGGTTCGAGGGACGCAATCTGCCGGCCCTGCCCCTTGATGCGCTGCGGGCGCTGCGCGGCAACCGTATGTCCATGATTTTTCAGGAGCCGATGAGCGCGCTCAATCCCCTGCACAAGGTGGAAAAGCAGATTGCCGAGATCATTCTTGAGCATCAGCCCGTGCCCAGCGCCGCCCTGCGCGCCCGTATTTTACGGTTGCTCGACCTGGTGGGCCTGGAAAACCCGCCGCAATGGCTGGGCCGCTACCCGCACGAGCTTTCGGGCGGGCAGCGCCAGCGGGTGATGATCGCCATGGCGCTGGCCAACGATCCAAGGCTGCTGATCGCGGACGAACCCACCACCGCGCTGGACGTTACCATCCAGGCGCAAATTCTTGCCCTGCTGAAAGACCTGCAAAAGCGTCTCGACATGGCCATGCTGTTCATCACGCATGATCTTTCCATCGTCCGCCACATGGCCGGCCGCGTTTGCGTGATGAAGGAAGGCATTATCGTTGAGCAGGGCGCCTTGCAAAGCGTATTCGCGCGCCCGGCGCATGCCTATACGCGAACCCTTCTCGCCAGCGAGCCGAAAGGCGCGCCCGCCCCGCCGCCCAGGGACGCCGCGCCCTTGTTGTCGGTGGAAGGGCTGAAGGTTCACTTCCCCGTCAAAAAGGGCGTGCTGCGGCGTGTGGCCAGCGTGGTGCGCGCGGTGGACGATATCGGCTTTTTGCTGAAAGAAGGCCAAACGCTGGGCGTGGTGGGCGAAAGCGGCTCCGGCAAAACAACGCTTGGCGCCGCCGTGCTGCGCCTTGCGCCCGCAAAGGGCAAGGTTGTCTTTCTGGGCAAGGATGTTCTGAGCCTTCCCACGCGTGATCTGCGCCGCCTGCGCCCCGGCATGCAGCTTGTGTTTCAGGACCCCTATGGCAGCCTCAGCCCGCGCATGAGCATTGGCGACATTGTGGGCGAGGGTCTGCGTATTCACGGGCGCGGCGATGCGACCGGGCGCGAAAAAGCCGTGGCCTCCATGCTGGAGGAAGTGGGGCTGGATCCGGAAATGCAAAACCGCTTTCCGCACGAATTTTCGGGTGGGCAGCGCCAGCGTGTCGCCATTGCCCGCGCGCTGATACTAAAGCCCAACCTGGTGGTGCTGGACGAGCCCACCTCGGCGCTGGACCGTTCGGTGCAGGCGCAGATTATCGAGTTGCTGCGCGATTTGCAGAAAAGGCACCGCCTCGCCTATATCTTCATCAGCCACGACCTGCGCGTGGTGCGCGCCATGGCGCATGACATTCTTGTGATGAAGGGCGGCAAGGCGGTCGAGCGCGGCAACGCGCATGATGTGTTTACAAATCCACGGCAGAAATATACGCAAAATCTGCTGAAAGCGGCGCTGACCTAACCCAGCCGCCGCGCCACGGTGATCGCGCCTATTCTTTCTACGGCTTCTTCCAGCGGCTCCACCGCCACGCAGCCATGATACATATTGGCGTGGAGAAGATTTCCTTCATCGGCCATGATGCCCACATGGCCCTTGAAAAAAATCAGGTCGCCGCGCCGGAATTTTTCGTGGATGCCCGCCTGCGCGGGCATGACAATATGGCCCATCTCCGCCGCCTGCATGTCGGAATCGCGGGGACAGGAAACGCCGCAGGACTCCAGGGCAAGCTGGACCAGGCCTGAGCAATCGCACCCCAGGGGCGAAGCGCCGCCCCACAGATACGGCACGCCCATGAGGCGCCGCGCCACGTCTACCGGGTCTTTTTCAAAAGCCGCATCCAGCGGCGCCAGATGACGGCGGTGAACAAAGCCGCCGGGCTTCAACTCAAAAAAATCGTCCTTCTCTCCCGCCACCGTGACTTGCGATAGAAACGGCAGCCGTTCATGCACGGGCGACTTGATGGAAGGTGCGGAAAAAAGAAACGCGAAAAGAGCCGTCACCCGGTGCGTGGGACCGGTCCCTTCTTTTTGCAGCAGGGAACCCGGCACATAACCCACATAGCGGTCGCGCGCGCTTTGCCCCCAGGTCCAGCCGTCTTTTTCCTCATAAACGGTAAAATCATCGCCGAAACGAAGCTGGTCAACCTGTTCCGCATTGTTATCGGGTCTGTTCCGCAGTGAAACAAGCCCCGCCCCGGCCTTGCGCGTTTCGCCTGCAACAAAACGCGCAGCCTCAACCTTGCCGCGCAAAACCTCCGCAGCAAGATCGGAACGATACGCATGTCTTCGTGGATCAGGCTCAGGCAACTTGCGCGCTGTCGGATGCCGCCGCGCCTTCTTCCTCAAGCTCAAGGAAGATGGAAGGCTTCAGCACTTCCTGCGCGCTGTCGCGGGCGCGCTTGATGCTCTCGGCGAACTCGATCAGAAAGACGGAGCCGTTAACGGTGCGTTGCACCAGAACATTGCGCTTGTCTTTCTCGTCGCGGCGGCGCTTGACGAAATTCAACTCGCCAAGCCGGTCGAGCGCGCGGCTGATGGCCGGCTTCGAAATGTTAAGGAATGAGGCAAGCCCGCGCACGGTGTGCGGCCCCTCCTCCAGATAAACGGTCAGCATCAGGGCAAGCTGGCGGGAAGACAGGTCCGGCCCCTTGCTACGGACACTTTCAACCAATACCTTGCGCCAAGCGTTCAGGGCGTGGACATCAACATTCACGGTGATTGCTCCGGGAACAAAAGCAATTGAATCGTTAAGTTAAGATTCTGCGGAACCCACCCGAAACTTGCAAGGCTCTAATTGATTCCGGACATGCAAAAAACCGGGACTGTGCTGATTGTATCCCAACCCCTTGTTTCCCTTGAAATGACGCATTGCAAGAAACGGGCGGCCTGGACCGGAAACCCGCTCAGGGCGTCTCCTTCGTACAGTGCACCATGGGTTTTCTCGCGGTATCCAGATAGCAATAGCTTACATAGCCCGTGGTCTCGTTAAGCCGGAAAACGCCGGCAATGGCGTTGGGATTGCTATGCCGGGTGAGGGTGTAATGGCCAAGGGTCCGCTGCGCCTCCGCCCGGCTTGCAAAAAGGCACGCGGCCAGCACAAGGCCGAGCATCGCGCCACAAAGAAAAACAACGGATTTCCCCTTTAGAAAATGCATCATCGCGCCCTCCATCCATGGAATCGACCGAGGGGAATGATAGGCCCGCGTTGTGATGATGTGAAAGAAGGAATTGTTTTCGAACATTCCGGGCAGGCGAGCCCCGGCGACCAGCCTTCGCGGAGACGGGTTCCGGCGGGGGCCGGAATGTTCACAATTTCATTGCAGCTTACGCTACCCTGTTTTCCTTAGCGGCAGCGGGGATTCTTGCGCATCGGGGTTGAAATCCATGATGAAACGAATCGCGTTTTCAAAATCATCGCTTCGCAACTGCTCGACTTTTGAAATGCCGTAATGGTCAAGAAAAGATGTTTGCAACTCCGTGATGGGAATGTCTGTCTCAACCGAGGTATAGGCCAGAAGGCTGAGGATCGAAATCTCCTCCGATTTTGTGATTGTCTTATGCCCGTGCGTCAGCCAGCGCAGAACGTCGAAACGGTCGTGGCGGCCGAAATGTTTTTTCAGGAGTTCTTCGATAGAACCGGTCATGCCCAGCCTTTAAAACAGTTCTATCATAACAGAAAAAGTTCCCGCTTTCCCGTGATGATTGGGGCATGGGCTTGCAATGGCAATGACGATTGCCTGATTGCAACATCGGCTATGCGGAAACGATTTTCTCAGGACCGGAATAATTTTCCTATGGAAACGATCAGCCCTGGCGCGCTTTATAACGCTTGTTCTTCTTGTTGATGATGTAAACACGCCCCTTGCGCCGGACCAGCTTGCAGTTGGCGTCGCGCTTCCTGAGCCCCTTGAGCGAGTTGGCGATCTTCATATTCGTCCCCGGATTTTCGAGTGCGCGACATTAATCATCGTAAACAGCTCGCGTCAAGAACGATTTCCCTCTTTTTGCATGCGCGAGAAGAAGAAAAATTCCTCCATAAAAACAAGGCTGGCCCCTAAAAATGCGATTCAGGGCGCTTTGGCTTTGCCCAGAGGCTTTAAACTATCTTAACCTGTCCAGCCTAAGCTTGATTGCGTTGGGCGATGTTTGTTGTGCTTTATTTATGGCCTGTAATGGCCAGATATGGAGACAGAAGATCGGCATACGCTCAAATCCGCGCAAAAGCATTCCAATCGCGCCGTCTTGTGCCGATCCTGGCCTGTTCTCAAAACCCGCGAAAATTTGTCCCGGAAGACCTTCGAATGGCCTTGGCTTTGCCTGGGCCGGAAGAAGGCATGATTCAACCTTAAAGCCCCCCTGGGGCGGGAGCTAGCTCATGGGAAAGCGCGCGGCACGCCACGCTGACAAACAAAACAGGAAATCGAACGTCGAGGTATTGTTCAACCAGTCCTGGCATCCTCTGGAACACGAAAAAGAGCGCCGCGACCAAAGCTATATCCGCAAGGTCAAACCCCAGAACAACAATCAGGCTCTTTTGATGGAGGCCATCGCCTCCAACAGCCTGACGCTGGCGGTGGGCCCCGCCGGGACGGGAAAAACCTATCTGGCCATCAGCGCGGCGGTGGAAGCGCTGGAAGCCGGGCACGTGGACCGCATCATCCTGTCCCGTCCGGCGATTGAGGCGGGGGAAAGCATCGGCTTCCTGCCCGGCGACCTGCAGGAGAAAATGGCCCCCTATCTCCGCCCGCTTTACGACGCGCTGAATGACCGCATCGGCGGCAAGCGGCTGCGGCAGCACATGCAGGACGGCGCCATCGAAATCGCTCCCATCGGCTACATGCGCGGGCGCACGCTGAACAACGCCTTCGTGATGATCGACGAGGCGCAGAACTGCACCTATGGCCAAATCAAGATGCTGCTCACCCGGCTTGGCTGGCATTCCACCATGGTGCTGACCGGCGACCCGGACCAGAGCGATCTTCTGTCGGGCATGTCGGGGCTGCGCGACATCGCCAGCCGGCTGGACGGCGTGCCCGGCATCGCCGTGGTGCGCATGACGGCGCAGGACGTCGTCCGCCACCCGCTTGTCGCCAGCATGCTGACGAGGATTTAAATTCCAAAACCGGTTCTGGCATGCGTTTCCGAAATGCGCTAGGCTCGGCGCATGCCAAACGAACTCGACGACAAAATCGAAAAATTCGAAAAGAAGATCGGGAAGGAAACACGCCCCGCCTCCATGTTCAACATGGCGACGGGCGGCGCCAGCCGCGCGGGTTCGGAATTCATCATCGCCATTTTGTTTTTTACGATAGTGGGGCTTCT
>JANQEX010000095.1 GCA_028278105.1 Alphaproteobacteria bacterium
AAGCCTTTGCGCGCAAGGTGAATGAACTTCATCAGAATGAAGAATTCGGGCGCGGCAACCAGACGGCGGAGCTTGCCGGTTTGTATGTCGAGGGCATCAAAAGATTTCTTCCCGACTGGCTTGAAGACAAGAATGAACTGGAAGCCGGGAACAAACCGGCAGAACAGCACAAGACCGGCCAGGATCAGCGCGCGGGCACGATGCCGATACGTTGATTACCTGTTGAGGCCTCCCAGAAAATCGGTCTTGCCGATTTCCACGCCGTTATGACGCAGGATGCCGTAGGCGGTGGTCACATGGAAAAAGAAATTCGGAATCACGAAATCCAGAAGATAGGGCCGGCCCTTGAAGCTCAACTCCCGTCCGGCGATCTTGAGCGAAACGGGTTTCTCCTCGGCGCCGTCGATCTGTTCGGGCCGGAAGCCTTGCAGAAAGCTCATGGTTTTGGCGAGGCGCTCCTGCAATCCGGGAAATGTTGATTCCGTGTCGGCATAGCTTGGGACATCCACCCCCGCAAGCCGCGCGGCGCAGCCCTTGACGCCGTCGGTTGCGATCTGGACTTGCCGCGGCAGCGCAAGCATGTCGGGCGCAAGCCGCGCCTGAATGAATACCGCGGGATCGATCTTTTTCGCCGCGGCATGCGCCTCGGCCTTTTTCAAAATGGCGGAAAGATTGCCAAGACCGCGAATAAAGACCGGCACCGAGGCCTGATACATGGAAAGGGGCATGGATCACTCCAGATAAAAACGCTCAAGCGCCTTGCGCCATTTTTTGCGCGGCTTTCAGTTTCGACTGCACGCCGAACCAGGCCAGCCGCGTGGCGGCCTTGGCCAGCAACCCCTGCGTTTCCAGCCCGCAGGCTTTCAGCACCATCGCCACCACCCGTTGCATGTGCGGATAGCGGTAGCAGCGGAAGGCCCGCGCGCAATAGGCGCTGCGCGCGCGCGCGTGGTCATAGCCGCGGGCGGCGTTGTCGTTGGCGGCATGATAGGCATAGGCCAACTCGTCATCCTCGGATTCCGCGATGCGGCCGAGACCGATTTTCAGGCGTTGCAGCCATGAGAGCTTTTCCCGCGAAAGGTATTTTTCAAGAAAGGTATAAAACAGCTTGTAATGCCGGTGCTCGTCGCCCGCGATCCGGCGGCAGATTTCCTTCAATACGGGTTCCTTCGCCGCTTCGCCAAGGGCGGTGTAGTAAGAACTGGTGCCGGTTTCCACGATGCAGCGGGCAATCAGCTCGCCCGACAGGCTGCCGCGAACGGATTCCTTTGCGGATATGTTGATGCGATAGCCTTCGGTGAAGCGCCGGAAGCTTTCCTGAAAATCGAAGCCGGGATCGGCCTTTTCGGCCCAGCGGCCAAGGGCGAGGCCGTGCTGCACTTCTTCCCTGGCCCACTGGATGGCGGCCGCGCTGAATTCGGGATCGGCGGCGAAGACGTTGCGCAGATAGGTGGCGTAGTCATGCGCGTTGTATTCCACCATCGCCGCCGCCTTGACGATTTTCAAAAGATCGGGATCCACCGCCGCAGGATCGAATGTCTCCCAGGGCAGATCGTCGATGGTCCAGTTCTGTTTGCCGGAATTCTCCGCGCGGTCCTGCATGGCGGCTTTAACCAAAGAAGTTACGATATAACCGCAGCCGCATGGCCTGTCAAACAAGAGCCGGGAAAGAACGCAATACATAACTATTAATGTCTGTCTTTTCACATTGCCGGTGCATTATAGTGCTTTCGCCATAGTGCTCTCTCCATACTGTAACCCTATTCCCTCGCGGCAAGTCATGAATTCCGTTCCAAAAGAATTCGTCCTGGACCTTGATGAAGATGAAAGACGTAAGCTTGCTGACATCAAGGAATATGCTAAGTGGAACGAAACGACGCCGCCCAGAAAAAAACGCATGTTGGCAAATGCTATTGGCATTGGGCCAAGAGAAGACATGCATGCTGTCTGGCATATTCTCGAAATGGCGAGGCAGCTTGGTTCGCGGGTTCCAACGGATATGGCTGGAATTGCGGAGCTTGTTAAAGCTGAGTGTGCGCGCGCCCTCAAGCCGCATGTTCAGGAAGGAAAAAAAGTAAAAAATGGTGTGCGCATTATTTCTAATGCTGACAAGAGAGTGATGCGGCGTCACCGCCGGTTTGCTGGGGAAATCCGGCCCGCCGACCCGGTCAGGGAAGCCGAATTGTTGCGTCTGCGCGCCGAAGCGCAGGAGAGAAAGCTATACGTCCGCGTAGCAAAGTTTCTCTTTCGCGCCGCCGGGATGTGTCACCGCGCCTTTTTCCGCGTCGCCGACAAGCTGCGCGTACTTGAAAAGCGCGCCAGACGTAAAATGCGGCGCGCGGGGTCGCCACTGCTTGCGGCGGGCCTCCATCTCAGCCCCGGAGAGTTCGACCGCAAGCGTCCCGGAAGCCGCGTCAATGGCGATGATGTCGCCGTCCTTGAGCAGCCCAATCGGTCCCCCTACTGCGGCCTCCGGCCCTACATGGCCGATGCAGAAACCTCTTGTGCCGCCGGAGAAACGCCCGTCGGTGAGAAGGGCGACCTTCTCCCCCGCGCCCTGCCCGTAAAGAGCAGCCGTGGTGGACAGAAGCTCGCGCATGCCGGGTCCGCCGCGTGGCCCCTCGTAGCGGATGACGATGACGTCCCCGTCGTTGTATTGCCGTGCGGTCACGGCGGCAAAGGCGGCCTCCTCAGAGTCGAAACACCGTGCCGGTCCGCGAAATTGGAGACGCCTCATCCCGGCGACCTTCACAATCGCGCCTTGGGGGGCCAGGTTGCCCCTTAGCCCCACCACGCCTCCCGTGGGCGACAGTGGACTGTTGGCCGGGCGGATCACGTCCTGATCCGCGCGGAAGGCGATATCCTTCAGGTTTTCGGCGATGGTCCGGCCCGTCACCGTCATGCAGCCGCCATGCAGATAACCGTTGTCCAGAAGGGTTTTCATCAGCATGGGCACGCCGCCGGCTTCATACATGTCCTTGGCCACGTATTTTCCGCCGGGCTTGAGGTCGGCGATATAGGGTGTGCGCTTGAAGATTTTGGCGACTTCATGAAGGTCGAAATCAATCCCCGCTTCATGCGCGATGGCAGGCAAATGCAGCGTGGCGTTGGTGGAGCCGCCCGAAGCCGCCACCACGACGGCCGCGTTTTCCAGCGCCGCGCGGGTGACGATGTCGCGCGGGCGGAGATTTTTCTTCACAAGTTCCATCACCGCCTTGCCGGAGGCTTCGGCATAAGCGTCGCGCGATTCATAAGGTGCCGGCGCGCCGCTGGAGGCCGGCAGGGCAAGCCCGATGGCTTCCGAAACGCAGGCCATGGTGTTGGCCGTGAACTGCCCGCCGCAGGAACCCGCGCCGGGGCAGGCCGCGCATTCCAGCTCGTGCAGGTCTTCATCGCTCATCTTGCCCGCGGCGTGGGCGCCCACGGCCTCGAACACGTCGACCACGGTGACATCCCTGCCCTTGAAGCGGCCGGGAAGGATCGACCCGCCATACATGAACACGCTGGGCACGTTCAGGCGCATCATGGCCATCATCATGCCGGGAAGGGATTTGTCGCAGCCCGCGAGCCCCACCAGCGCGTCATAGCAGTGGCCGCGCATGGTGAGTTCGATGGAATCCGCAATGACCTCGCGGCTGACGAGGGAAGATTTCATCCCCTCATGGCCCATGGCGATGCCGTCCGTCACGGTAATGGTGGTGAACTCGCGGGGGGTCCCGGATGCTTCCGACACGCCTTTTTTGGCGGCCTGCGCCTGGCGGCTCAGCGAGATATTGCAGGGCGCGGCCTCGTTCCAGCAGGTGGCCACGCCGACCAGAGGCTGGTTGATCTCCTCCTCCGTCATGCCCATCGCGTAATAATAGGAACGGTGCGGCGCGCGTTCGGGTCCTACGGTCACATGGCGGCTTGGCAGGCGGCTTTTATCCCATTTCATGGGGAAAATCCTTATCATGCGGGTTTGTCGTGATGACTTCTCTTAGGGTCTGAACTCAATTAGAAATGGATCAAATCAAACAGATCACTGCTCATTCCGGCGCCCGGCTTCGCCTGCGGCTACGCCGAGGTCTCGGCGCACCCGTCGCGCCGAAGCTTTGCGGAGGCGGAAAAGCCGGAATCCAGCAACCGCCTCCGGCGGTTGCATGTTGCCGAAGGCAACATGCTGGACCCCGGCTGGAGTTTACCCCCGCGAAAGCGGGGGCCGGGGTGAGAAGCTGTTTTTTTGAATGAAAAACCTGTTTAATTGAGTCCAGACTCTAACACCGGCGCTAAGAATATTCCAGATGCTTGATAAAAACGAAAAACCACAGGTTCTGGTGCTGGGCGGCGGCAGCATGGTGGGGGGCTGGCTTTTGCCGCTGCTGGCCAGGGCGGGCTATCGCGGCCATGTCGTCAGCCGCGACCGGAAAGACGGCGTGGAGGGCTTTGAATGGCTTTCCGCGCTCGAAGTGCAAAACGCCTCCTGGCATTTGAAGGAAAAAGCGGTGATCGTCAGCCTGTGGCCCATCTGGCTTCTGGCGCCGGTGATGCCGCAGTTTCCGGGCGCATCGCAGCTTGTGGCATTGTCCTCCACCAGCCTGTTCGGCAAGGCGGGGAGTCTGGACAGGGTCGAAAGGCAGTTGGTTGAAAACCTTGCCAGCGCCGAAAAGAAAGTCCGCGTCAGCGCCGAAACCTTCCGCATTCCCTATACCATTCTGCGCCCCACCCTGATCTACGATTGCATCCGCGACCATTCGATCAACTTTATCGCGCGGATCATCCGCAATTTCGGATTCTTCATGGTGGCGGGAGGAGCCAGGGGCCTGCGCCAGCCGGTGCATGCCGAAGATGTGGCCAAGGCCATCCTGGCCAGCATCGGCAACGGCAAGGCCTATAACAAATCCATCAATATTACCGGCGGTGAGGCGATTACCTGCTACACCATGATCCGCCGCGTGGCCGAGGCCGTGGGGCGGCGGCCGCGCATCATCCCCTCGCCCGTGCTTCTTTTGAAGGCGATGATGATGGTGGCGCGCTTTCTGGGCCTGACCAATCTCAGCCCCAGCCTGTTCGACCGCATGAACCAGGACCTTGCCTACGACAGCCGCGAGGCCGGGGAGATTCTGGGCTTCAAGGCCCGCCCCTTCCACCCGGAATTTCCGAAGTAACCGGAACGTTCCGAAAAAAAACCGTTATCGCTGCGGGTAGGCTGTCAGGACGGCGAAGCAATCCAGGATTTCAATATCACGTATTTTCTGGATTGCTTCGCCCCGCTTTCGGCGGGGCTCGCAATGACGGCTGATTATCAAGAAAACGGCCGCGCGGCGGCGCGCAAAAAGAAGCGCAGCCACACCGCCGCGGAAACCAGGCACAAAAAGAATTTCGGATAGGTGTCGGAAAAATTGTTGAAGAAATAGCGCACGAAACTCCGCGTTTTATGCCATTCCACAAGCGTGGCCGGCGCCTTGCTGGTGGCGCCCAGATGCAGCACCGGCGGGTCCGGCATGAAATAAACCTTGCCCCCGCATTTGTGCATGCGAAAGCAGAGATCAAGATCCTCCACATGCAAAAAATAGCCGTTGTCGAACCCGCCGGCCCTTGCGTAATCCCCGCGTGGGGCAAACAAGAGCGCGCCGCTTATGGCGGGCACGGGTTCGGTTTTGTCCGGCACGTCCAGCTCGTGCCACTTGAAGCGCCGGAAATAGGGATGCTTCGGAAAAAGCAGGTAGATGCGCGATACTTCCACGAAAGCCTTCCAGGGCGTGAGGATGTCGCGGCGGCTGCCGCTTTGCTCCTTGCCGTTTTCATCAACGATCCGCGCGCCGACCAGATGCGGACGCGGCAGATTTTTTGATTCTCGCGCAAGGCACGCGGCCATGCCCGGCGGGAGGACGCAATCGGGGTTGAGAAACAGAAAATAGTCTCCGCCGGCGTTCTCCACACCGATATTGCAGCCCGAAGCAAAACCGACATTGCCATGACCGCTGATCAGGCGCAGGCGCGGCTCCGCTTCCGCCATTTTTTGCAGGCGATGAAAGACGTCCAGCGGATTGCCGTTATTGACCAGGACCAGCTCGGCGTCGTCTTGCGCCAGCGCCGCCGCGATCATGTCGAACAGAACGGGGCCGGTGTGAAAAGTGACGGAAATAATGCTGACCGAAGGCATACCCCATCCCTACCCGTCACCGTGATGGTTCTGTGCCGCTTCTGTTTCGTCAGGATATAGCCTGCGCGATGGCGCCGCCGCCGAGCGCGAACAACCACAGCGCAAGGATATAAAGCATGGTCCGGTAGGTCAGTTTCGGTATGAGATGCACGCGATTCTCCCTAAAGCCGAGCTTTCTTTATAGGCTTTTTTTGAGGGGATACAAATTACAATCAGGCTTGTTTTTCCTTTAAAAGCGAAGGATTGTTGCCATTATGCACCAGCCTTTCCTTCTTGCCGGTATCGCGGTTTTTACCTTTTTCGCCAGCGCCTTTTTTTGCCGCTTCGTGCGCGAGCAATTGCTCACGCATGAAGTGCTGGACCGCCCAAATGAGCGCAGCATGCACACGCAACCCTGTCCGCGCGGCGGCGGCATGGGCATCTGGCTGGCCGTGCTGCCGGCATGGATGTTGCTGGGCGCGGAATACAATCTGGAAACGCAGGGCTATCTCTATCTGGGCGCGGCCTTGCTGATCGGCGTTTCATGGCTGGATGACCGCAAGCCCCTGCCCGCCTTGCCGCGCCTGGGCGCGCAGGGCGTGGCCGTTCTGCTTGGCCTGTGCATCCTGCCGGTCGACCGCGAGATTTTTGGGGGCATTCTGCCTTTCTGGATCGACCGGGGACTCGCGGCGCTCGCCTGGCTTTGGTTCATCAACCTGACCAACTTCATGGACGGCGCCGACGGGCTTTCGGGCGTGCAGGCGGCGCATACCGGGCTTGGTTTCGTGCTGGTGGTTTTACTGGCGGGCCTGCCGCTTCACGCGGCCGCGGGCCTTGCCGCCGCGATCACAGGCGGCTGCCTTGGCTTTCTGGTATGGAACTGGCCGAAGGCGAAGCTGTTCATGGGCGATGTGGGCAGCGTGCCGCTCGGCTATCTGCTGGGCTATCTGATGATTTTGCTGGCCGCTTACGGCTATCCCGCGATTGCGCTTGCCCTACCCCTTTATTATCTGGCGGACGCCACCATCACCCTGCTGCGCCGCATGGCGGAAGGCAAGAAATTCTGGCAGGCGCATCGTGAGCATTTCTACCAGAAGGCCGCGATGACGGCGGGTCACCGGGCCGTCCTTTATCCCGTCATGATCGCCAATCTGCTGCTTTTGCTGATAGCGGTGGCATCAATCCATCTTGGGGCGTTTTTCCTTCTGCCGGCACCTTTGATCGTCGGCGGCTTGCTGTGGTATTTAAGGCGGCTTTCCACGCGCCCGGCCCCATGACCCGCCACGCCAACCGCATCCTGATTGCTTTTTTGCACGACCTTGTCATGGCCGGGCTGGCTTATGTGCTTTCGCTGTATCTCCGCTTGGGTCATTTTGATTTTTCGGAGCGCGGGCCCTGGCTGGTGCAGCTAACCCTGTTCGTGGCGATTTGCGGACTTACATTCCTGACCACCGGCCTGTATCGCGGCATCTGGCGCTATGTGTCGGTGCGCGATCTGGGCGCGATTGTGCGCGCCGTGAGCGTGGCCATTCTTGTCTTTATCCCCGTCGGTTTTCTTTTGACGCGGCTGGAGGGCATGCCGCGCTCGCTTCCCGGCATCGTGTGGTTCGTGCTGATTGCCTTCTTGGGCGGCTCGCGCCTTTTGGTCCGGCTTGCGCAGGAAAAGCGTCTGGATAATTTCTGGAACGGCGCGAAAGACGAGCGGATCAATGTGCTGCTCGTGGGCGCGGGCGGCGAAGCCGAGATGTTTATTCGCGCCGTGCACCAGGACCGCCAGTCGCCCTACGTGGTGGTGGGCGTTCTGGATGAAAAGGAAAACCGGGTGGGGCGCGAGATCCATCAGGTGAAGGTTCTGGCCCCCATGCGCGAGCTTGAGCGCGTGGTAGTTGATTTGAAAGCGAAGGGTTGCGCCCCCCGCCGCCTTGTGATTGGCCGCGCCGCCTCGCGCAATGCCGGGTTCGATTCTTTTCTGGCCAGGGCGCAGGAGTTGGGCCTGGCCTTGGCGCGCCTGCCGCCCATGACGGGATTGCAGGATGGCGCGGCGCGCCCTGAGCTTCGGCCCATTGCGCTTGAGGATCTTCTGGGCCGGCCCGAAACCACGCTGGACCGGGCGGCCATCGCCGGATTCGTGCAGGACAAGCGCGTGCTGGTGACCGGAGCCGGCGGCACCATCGGATCGGAACTGGCGCGGCAGATCGCGGCGCTTGCGCCCGCCGCGCTCACGCTGGTGGAGAACAGCGAATTTAACCTTTACAACATTGAGCTTGCGTTGCGCGAGGCCTGCCCCGGCGTGCCGCTTTTCGCCGTCATGGCCGATGTGCGCGAAGGGCCGCGCCTGCGCGCCCTCTTTGCGCAGGCCCGGCCCCAGCTTGTGTTTCACGCGGCGGCCCTGAAGCATGTGCCGATGGCCGAGGCCAATGTAAGGGAAACCCTGCTGACCAATGTGATCGGCACCCGCAACGTGGCGGACGCGGCGGCGGCGGCCGGCGCGGAGGCCATGGTGCTCATCTCCACCGACAAGGCCGTGAATCCGCTGAACGTCATGGGCGCCAGCAAGCGCATGGCCGAGCAATATTGCCAGGCCCTTGACCGCGAAGGCAGCGCCCCCACCCGTTTTCTGACCGTGCGTTTTGGCAATGTGCTGGGATCGACCGGCTCGGTCGTGCCGCGCTTTCGGGAGCAGTTGGCCAAGGGAGGGCCCCTGACCGTCACCCATCCCGACGTCACCCGCTATTTCATGACGGTGATGGAGGCGGTGGAACTGGTCTTGCAGGCCTGCGCCCATGGCGCGCGCCGTTCGGGCGAGCGCGGGCGCATCATGGTGCTGGACATGGGCCGCCCGGTGAAAATCGCCGACCTGGCCCGGCAGATGATCCGGCTGGCCGGCCTTTCGCCGGGCGAGGATGTCGCCATTGAATTCACGGGACTGCGCCCTGGCGAGAAGCTGCATGAAGAACTGTTTTCCAAGGCCGAAAACCTGACCCCCGCCGGGGTGGATGGCGTGTTGCTGGCGGCGGCGGAGCCGCTGCCCTTTTCGCAGGTGCGCGCGCTGCTGACGGAGCTTGCCGCCTTTGCTCAGGACAGCGCCGTCCGGGATGCCGAACTGCGCCTGAAAATCGGCATGCTGGTGCCTTCCTTCGCGGATGAGGAAAGAAAGGCAAGGAAGGTGGCAAATGGATGATGCAACGCTTGTCCCGTTGCTGAAACGCATCGCAAAGGCGCTGGACCGGCTTATGCCCCCTGCTCCGTCCGCGCCGGACCTTGATGCGGCGGATGCGTATTTGTGGGAGGCAGAGGCCGGGAAGCTTCATCCCGTTTCCGCCATCAGCAACGTGGATATGACGCTGCTGCGGGGCGTGGATCATCAACGCGGCCTGCTTCTGGCCAATACCCGCCAGTTCGCCCAAGGACTGCCCGCCAATAACGCGCTGCTATGGGGCGCGCGGGGGATGGGCAAAAGCTCGCTCATCAAGGCGGTGCATCAGGCGGCGGCGAGGGAATTTCCGGGCCGCATGGCGCTGGTGGAAATCCACCGCGAGGATCTGGCCAGCCTGTCGCGCCTGCTGCGCCATTTGCGGGAATCTTCCCGCCGCTTCGTGCTGTTTTGCGACGATCTTTCGTTCACGGCGGAGGAAAGCAGCTATAAATCCCTGAAAGCCGTTCTGGAAGGCGGAATCGAGGGGCGGCCCGCGAACGTGATTTTCTACGCCACATCCAACCGCCGGCATTTGATGCCGCGCGAGATGATCGACAACGAGAATTCAACCGCCATTAATCCGTCCGAGGCGGTGGAGGAAAAAATATCCCTCTCCGACCGGTTCGGGCTTTGGCTTGGCTTTCATGCCTGCGACCAGGAAACCTATCTGGCGATTGTCGATGGCTATGCCAGATGGCTGAAGCTTCCGGGAAAAAAGGCCGATCTGCACGCCGCCGCCATCGAATGGGCCATCACGCGCGGCGGCCGCTCCGGCCGCGTGGCGTGGCAGTTCATTCAGGACGCGGCGGGCAAGGCAGGGGTAAGGTTGCCTTAGGATTAATCGACGATCAGCAAAGCGAACATCCCCACTCCCGCTTTCGCGGGAGTGTTCGGGGAGGGGTGCGTGGAAATTAAGGAACACGGCTATAAACCCACCCAGGCGTCCCCGCGAAAGCGGGGACCCAGTTTGTTTATATTCCCGCTTCTCCACCTCCACAAGCTTCAGCATGACGGGCGCGCCAATACCTCGGAGTAGCCGGACGCGGGGGGAGGCTCCGGCGGGGAGCCACGCTCGCAATCTTTGTATTTGTTGGATTTCAAGCGTGGATGCCCGCCTTCGCGGGCATGACGGATTGCTTCTTGGCGTGCGTCAGTTCATAAGCTCATTGGTATTGGCCATCGACTTGAACCTAAAAATCCCAAAACCGGTAAGCGAGCCTCAGGCCGAATTCATAGGTCTGGTTCATGGGCTCGTAGCCGCAGAGGTCGACATTGCAGTTACGGCTGGACGTGGCGATGTTCCAGTAATTGAAGAACGGTCCGGCCGACCAGTTTTCGCCTTCATACAGGATGCTGCCGCGCAGGCCCCAGCCGCGATCCTGCTCGTTCTCAAGGTCCTCGGCCGAAAGTCGTGTTTTCGAGAGATAGCTGCGCTGGTTGCCGTAGAGAAAGAGGTCGTATTCCAGGTTCAGGGCGATGCGGCTGCCGTTGTTGAACAGGTTGAAACGCGGCGTGACGCCGAAGGGTATATACACATACTGGCTTTCGCGTTCATAGCCGAGGGCGCCCGTGCTGGTCACGCCCCGGTTGTCATTGTAGAGAAAGCGGTAGCCGAGGCCGGTATAGGGCGAGACATTCACCCGTCCCAGCATGAAATCGCGTCCGCCGGTGGCGCGGATTTCCCAGATGTAATCGCTGTGGTCCTTGTCGGTGCCGCTGCCCTTGTAATCGACAAGACCATAGGCGAAGCGCGCGCCGCCGGAAACGAACCAGCCGGAAAAAGTATAGGTGCCCGTGGCCTCCAGCCCGTATTTCAGGCCCTCCATGAGAACCGAGATATCGGGCTCCTGGTAATGATAGCCCGAAAAGGTGAAAGCTCCTTCCAGCCCCGGCCGCGTGCGCAAAAGTTTTTTGCGTCCGAAGGCCGTTTGCGGGTCTTCGTCGCTTGAATACATGGACCCGAACCGGTAGCTGCCGCCACGGCTATAAAGCTCGGCGGCGTTCGTGGGCCCGGCAAAAACCGGCGCGGGCACGGCCGCGAAACTGGGCGCGGGTGGCGCGTGAGCCGGCTCCGACAAGGGGAGTTGTGGCGCGGGCTGCGCCAGCGGCTGGGCCTGTACCGGCTGCCGGGATGGAGCATAGCCCATGGCCGGCGGAGGCGGCGCGGCTTGCGGCGGCGGAGAGGGCTGGTAGACGGGCGCGTTCACATCAAGGCCCGCATGCATCATGCGCGGGGCGACCGGCATGGGCGCTTGTGCCTGCGGCGGTGGAGGATAAACCGTAACCGCAGGCGGCGGCGCATGCGGGATTATGCCGGACTGGGCCTGATGCAGAAGATGCGTGTAGGATTCCGGCGCGGCGATCACGGAAGGCTGCGGCCTGACCCGGACAGGAGCCGCGGCATAGGTGGTCTGATAGGTCGGCCGCGCGGCTCTCATGGGTTGCGCGGCATCATTACGGTAAGGCGCCCACTCCGCCACTAAGGGCTGTGGAAAGGTGACAGCGCAAGCCAGCAAGGCGAGACAAAAAAGTCTGGAATCCATGCGTGAATTCTAGACGCCGTCCGGGGGACGCGAACAACGCCGGAACGGCGCATCGCCACGATTCGTCCGGTCTGTGGATAATTTTGCAACGATCAGGTCAATACCGCTCTTCTTGTCAGCCTTTGCCAAGCTACGACGGGGGCTTTTTGTTGACCCTGATGACCCTTCCGACCCTCTTGACCCTTTCGCAAGGACCCCACCCCTTAATCCCCTCCCTCAAGGGGAGGGGAAATTATGGCAACAAGATTCAGGCCTTTTCCCATGGCAGGGCGACGATGTTTTCTTCGTTGCACTCCGCCAGAGTGTCGATCCTGCGGCAGGAACCGGTATCGTCGTCGATGCGCAAGAAAACATAATTATTCTCGCGCAGCCAGTATTCCAGTGTCTCCACGCTGCTGCCCGCCAGGGCAAGCGCGGGCTTCAATATTTCAACCAGAAGAACCGGACGAAAACGCGCCAGCGCCTCCCGCGCGCCGAGAATGACTTGAGTTTCAAAGCCTTCCACATCGATCTTCATCATGTCGATGCGCTGGATTTTCAGGTCTTCGACTTCGTCGTCCAGGCGGCAGACATCCACCACGCAGCTTCCCGCCAGTTGCGTACCGGAATAGGCGAACATTTCGCAAAGCGTGTTGAGCCCGGAGGAATCCGCCGAAGTCAGGCGCAGCTTGCCCTTCCCTTTTTCATCGCCAAGCGCAACGCGGCGCAGCGCCAGATTGCCAAGGTGGTTGGCGCGCACGTTTTCAACGAGACTTTCAAACTCCCTTGGGCTCGGCTCATAGGACACGACCTGCCCGAATGGTCCGGCAAGGCGCGCGGCCAGGAGGCTGTAAAGTCCGGTATTCGCGCCGGCGTCGATAAAGGTCCCGCCTTCCGGCAAAAGCTTTTCAAGAAGACGCATGCTGTTCGGCTCGTAACAGCCCGACACGTAAAGCACGCGGCTTAAATGCTCGCCGGGGCGCAGGATAACCTGCAACCCGTGAATCCAGGGAAAAAGGCGCGGCCCGGTCAGGGCCCGGAATTCGTTGATGCGGGCGGCCTCGGACTCGTTGTCCGCGCGGTTGCCGTAATAGCGCGACCAGTGGCTGACAGGTTTTATCTGAGAGTTAGCGGCCGGCAAGATATTTTTCCGGGTTTCGGGCCGAGGCCCCTTTGCGGATTTCAAAATGAAGCTGCGGGGACGAGAGTCCGCCGGAAGTCCCGACGGTGCCGATCACGTCGCCTCTCGCCGTGATATTATCGCGCACCACGAAAATGCGTTCAAGATGGGCATAGGTGGTCATCCAGCCCCCCTCATGGCGGATCAGCACCACATTCCCGTAACCGGGAATGTCGCTGCCCGCATAGGCGACCGTTCCGCCGTCGGCGGCAATCACCGGCGTGCCGCGCGGGGCGGCGATGTTGATGCCGTCATTGCTGAGCCCGCCCGGCTTTTTTCCAAATCCCGAAAGCAATTTGCCCTTTACGGGCCAGATAAAGCGCTCTGTATCCCTGGAGACCGTTGGAGGGTGCCGGGACGGTTTCCTCCGGGGGCTGCTTTTCTCCGGCGTGATCCTTAGCGGCTTCGGCTTCGGAGTTTCGGCCACGGCCGGAGGAAAAAGGATCGTTTCCTTTTCCGGCGCAAGGGCGGGCTTTTCCGCGCTGCTACGGGCAAGATCCTGCATGGCCTCAAGCTGGGCGGGCGCGTAGATCACCACCTCTTCCTCCGGTCTGGGTGGCGGCGGCAGAGCCTGTTGGCTGTACATCATCGCGCCGTCGGTGACGATGGGTTGCTCAATCACCAGAGGCTCGCCCCTTGCCCGTTTTCTGGCGGGCTCCGGCGGCGGGGCATCCATTTTATGCGGGGCGACCAGGATCTCCTTGGCGGGCAATACCAGCGTGGAGCCTTCCCGGAGCTGATAGGGTGGCTTCAGGCTGTTCAGGCTGATGATCCCGCCCATCGGCACCTTGTAGCGGCGGGCGATACTGTAAACCGTGTCGCCGCGCTGAATGGCGATGCGCTCGCCCGGCTCGATATTCGGTACGGCGTAGTACGGCACGGGCGTGACGCCGCCGCTCCCCGGCCCTTCGCAGGCCGGGACAAGGCAGAGCATTGCGATAAGAAGAGCAAGGCGTTTCATGAGATACAAAGGAAAGCCATGGAAGGTTGAGCAATAACACATGAACATTCCCGCCCCCGCCTGTCTGCCTCCGCAAAGCTTCGGCGCGACGGGTGCGTTAAGAACTCGGCGGTGCCGCAGGCGAAGCCGGGCGCGGGGGCAGGCTCCAGCGGGAATCCCATTTTATATTTGAACAGAAAACAAAGGGGATTCCATGTCATGCTTGCTTCGCAACCCTGCCCGGAATGTTCGTGGTTGTATTTCAATAGATTAGCCAGAACTAAGGCGCGGAAATACGCTCCAGCCCGCCCATATAGGGACGAAGAACGGGCGGAATCACCACGCTGCCGTCATCTTGCTGGTAATTTTCCAGAACCGCAATAAGGCAGCGCCCCACCGCAATTCCCGAACCATTCAGCGTATGCAGATAATGGATTGATGTGTCGGCCTTGCGGAATCGGGCCTTCATGCGGCGGGCCTGGAAATCCCCGCAATTCGAGCAGGATGATATTTCGCGGTAGGTGTTCTGCCCCGGCAGCCACACCTCGATATCGTAGGTTTTGCGCGCGGCAAAACCCATATCGCCCGTGCAAAGCACCACGGTGCGGAAGGGAAGCTCCAGCTTCTTCAGGATATTCTCGGCGGCTTTGGTCATGCGCTCGTGCTCGGCGGGGCTTTGCTCCGGCGTGGTGATGCTGACCAGCTCGACCTTGTAGAATTGATGCTGGCGCAGCATGCCGCGCGTATCCCGGCCCGCCGCGCCGGCCTCGGCCCGGAAACAGGCGGTCTTGGCCGTAAAGCGCATGGGAAGCCGCGCCTCGTCCACGATGCTGTCATAAACGATGTTGGTCAGCGGCACTTCGGCGGTGGGGATCAGCCACAGGCCCTGGGTAGTTTGAAACTGGTCATCCCGGAATTTCGGCAACTGCCCCGTGCCGAACATGATTTCCTCGCGCACCATCAGGGGCGGCGAGGCCTCCAGATAGCCGAAATCGCGCGTATGCGTGTCCAGCATGAAATTGGCCAGCGCCCGCTCCAGTTGCGCAAGCTGTCCTTTCAGCAAGGTAAAGCGCGCGCCCGACATTTTGGCGGCGGTGTCGAAGTCCATCAGGCCAAGGGCTTCGCCGATTTCGTAATGCTCCTTCGCGCTGTTTTTTCGCGCCGGCTCGCCGGATTTGCGGATGACGGCATTGTCTTTTTCATCCCTGCCGTTCGGCACATCCTCAGATGGCACATTGGGGATGATGGCCAGGGACATATCCAGCCGCCCGGCAAGGTCGCGCTCTTTCTGCTCAAGCTCAGGAATATAATCCTTGAGGCGCGCCACTTCGGCGGTGAGTTCCGTGGCGCCCTCCCCTTTCCGCTTCAGTTCGCCGATTTTTTTCGAGACATGGTTGCGGGTGGCCTGCAACTCCTGCAATTCCGACTGAACCGCGCGGCGCTGCCTGTCCAGTTCCAGTATATCGCTGGAAACCGGCGGCAGGTTGCGGCGCGCAAGGGCATCGTCCAGTCCTTTCGGATTGTCGCGTATCTGTCTGATATCAAGCATTTTCAGGGCTTTCCTGTTGGGGGGACAGAGTAACGTCCCTAACCACAACGTTCAAGGCATGGAACTTCTTATTCTTTTTCGGCCCTGTTTTTCGGGCTGACGAAACGCGCGGCGAGGATGGCCGCCTCGTAAAGCAGGCACAGCGGAATGGCAAGGCTGAACTGGCTCAGCACATCCGGCGGGGTGGCGACGGCGGCCACGGAAAAGCTGGCCACGATGGCGTAGCGGCGAAAGCGCCTGAGGTCATCCACCTTGACGATCCCGGTTTGCACCAGAAGCATCAGCAAAAGCGGAAGCTGAAAGGCCAGGCCAAAGGCCAGGATCAGCGACATGGCAAGGCTGAGATACTCCCCGACTCTCGCCTGGAGTTCAATGGCGATGCCGCCGGGACCCGCGGGAGTCTCAAAGCTCAGGAAAAAGCTCCAGGCGGCGGGAAACACGCCGTAATAAGCCAAGGCCGCGCCGGAAAGAAAAAGCGCCGGCGTCGCGGCGAGGTAAGGCCGGAGCAGCCTGCGCTCATGCCCGTAAAGGCCGGGGGCCGTGAATTTCCAGACCTGCATCAGGATAAACGGCGCGGTGACGAAAAAGGCGGCCCATACCGAAACGCTGAGGTAAGTGAAAAAGGCTTCCGTCAACTGGGTATAGATCATGTGATGTTCACCGCCCTTTTCGGCCAGCGCCTCAGCCAGGGGGACGACCAGAAAGCCGTAAATCTCGGCCGCAAAAAAATAGCAGACCACGAACGCGGCGACGAACAGCGCGACGCAAACCAGCAGGCGGTTGCGAAGCTCAACCAGATGGGAAAGAAGCGGCTCTTCCTTCATTCCCGCTTCTCCCCGTTTTCGGGCGTGTCTTTTTCCGGCGCGTCGTCCTCAAGCGGCGGCTCGGCGTCGCCTTCGGGCATATGGCGGGCATAGCCTTCTTTTTGCAGCTTGCCGGCTTCGCGTTCCATGTCGGCAAGGCGCTCTTTCTCGTCCCAGATGTCGAATTGCGCGCGGAGATCGTCCCACAGGATGCGGCCCTGCCGGGCCAGGCGGCCCGCGCGGCGCAGGAGCGGCGGAAGATCCTTGGGGCCGATGACAATCGCCGCCACGATTCCGATCAGGAGAAGTTCCGGCCAGCCGATGCCAAACACGAGGAGTAACGAGGGTATTGGGGTGTTAGGGTATTAGGGTGTTAGGGGATGCTGGTTCATTCCACCCTAAAACCCCAATACCCGAATACCCCAACACCCTACTCCTGCCCGTCTTTCTTTTCGATTTTTTTGGACTTGCCGTCCTTGTCGCCGCCGTCAAGCCCTTCCTTGAAGCTGCGAATGCCCCGGCCCAGATCGCCCATTACCTGCGGCAGTTTCCCGGCGCCGAAAACAATCAGCACCACGGCAAGAACGATAACAAGATGCCAGAAGCTGATCCCCATGGCCCAGTCCTAGAACCAGCCGTCGTCATCCGCGGCGGCGATGCCGGCGTAGCCGGCATAGGTTTCGGCCAGAAGATTGGCGGCGCGGCGCGTGGCCTGCATGACAAGTTCATTCACATTGGCGCGGGTACGCTCAACGCCCCAGAAACCATGTGATCCATCATCCATGAAGTCGGCCGCGCCGCTCAGGGCGTCGTCGGAATAGGCGCGGAAGCTTTCAACCGAAAGGATGGCCCCGTCGGTGCGCACAAGCGTGGCCGTGCCTTCGAACAGGACAAAGCGCCTTCCGCCACCCAGCGCGCCGGAAAGAATCGTGCCTTCCACCCGCGGGCTGAGGCGCAGATGCCCGTCGACAATCAGGGCGGCATCGGCCCCCATGCGGCGGGTCAACTCGCCCACGGCCTTGCGCATGGGGCTGGACAGCCAGCGGTTGTCGTCGGAGCCGCCCAGCACGGTCATGGACGGCGAGGTGACATTGGCGCCGAATTCAAGTTGCGGAAAGATGCGCGTGTTTTGGCTGCTGACCACATCGGCGGAGCCGGGATTGACGGTAGAGGCCGAGTTGATGGTAGGCGTCAAATTGCTTTGCGCGGCTCCCCTCACGCCGCTGGTATAACTCGGCGAAGGCTTCAGGGCGTGGCCGGCGCTCAGCTTTTTCATGTTGCTGGCGACAAACTTGATTTCCGCGGCGCTGCGCAGACGCGACAGAATATCGGGCGCGTTGGCGATGTAGAGGTCTTCGTAGTCGGTATCATGCGCATAGGCATTACGGCTGACGGCGGGATCAACCACGTTGAAGCCGTGCATGAGCAGGTAATTGAACAGGTCGGCCTCGAACTTGGTAAGATCGCGCACAAGATGGCCGCGCTCGTTCGCGATCAACTCGCGCGTTTCCGAAGGACGCGCGGTGATGCTGGCAATGGCCAGCGTTTTCACATTGGCGATATCGGCCGGCGCCGCATCAAGCGTGACGTTTCTCTGTTGACCGCCGCAGGCCGCGAGCAGCAGGGTTGATGCAAGCATGATCCCAAGATACGGGATGCGCGGAGCGGTTTTCCGTGAGAGCATGAGATTGTTCCTTGTGCGAAAATGCAGGATACGGGAGAACATTCCCGCAGGAAGCAGACCGTTTAGCTATGGCATCGCGGGGCCGCCGAAGGCAAGTCATTTTTGCGCTTTCCCGCGCTGTTTTTACCGGAAAAAGCCGGGATTTACAGCTTGTTAAGAGATGAACCGCCATAGTAGAAGCGCATAAGCAGAGTCTCGGTTTTTTCTTCCGGGTTTGCTTTTGGTATAAAACCGGTGGCTCTTATGGAACGATTCTGCATTCCGAAAGGCATTCCATGCCCTATGTCGTTTATGACGAAAGCAACAAGGTCGTAAAAATCAGCGCCCGTTCCATTCCCGGCGCGGCGGTGCTGCCGCACGATCATCCCGACGTCGTCCATTTTCTGGAAGCGAAGAGCATTTCGCCAAGCCTTGTGACCGAGGCCCTGGGCGAGTTGCGCCGCACGGACAATGAAATGTCCCGCGCGGTGGAAGATATTATTACGGCGCTCCTGAAAAAGAATATTTTGAAGCTGAACGATCTGCCCAAGGCCGTGCAGGACCGCATTGCCCACCGCGTGAAAATGCGTATCCAGATTCAGGACACCTACGACCGGGCGTCGAATTAGGTTCAATGGACAATTAAACTCAAGTCATTGAAAAGACGAGATGAACATTCCGGGCAAGGTTGCGCAGCAACCGCGACCCGGAATCCCATTTGTTTTCTATTCAAATAATAAAATGGGATTCCCGCTTCCGCGGGAATGTTCGTGTTGGTAATTGTCCATTGAGCCTAGGGCCTGGAACCAAGCAACTTGCGCGAACATGTTCGTGCAAGAAGCCTCCAGTGCATTACAGCTTGATGAACTTCTCGATTTCGCCGTCAAGGCGGACGACCATTCCGTCCAGATCCTCGATCATCGTGATCACGCCGTTGGCGCGTTTTTGCGTGTCCGAGGCGGATTCCTGAACATTGTTGATGCCGGATGCGACAATGCCGGACGACCGCGCCGCCTCGCCCACGTTGCGGGAAATATCCTGCGTCACCACCGTTTGCTCTTCGGCGGAACTGGCCACCATCACCGAAATTTTTTCGATCTGGGCGATGATGTTGCTGATTTCAAGGATGCCGTCGGCGGTTTCCTGCGCGGTTGCGCGCATGCTTTGCACCACGCCCGTGATTTCCTTGGTGGCGCCCGCTGTTTGATTGGCAAGCGTCTTGATTTCCTGCGCCACCACCGAAAAGCCCCGGCCCATTTCACCGGCCCGCGCCGCCTCGATTGTCGCGTTGAGGGCCAGAAGGTTGGTTTGCCGGGCAATGACGCCGATCAGGTCGGCCGCCTTGCCGATGCTGTCGGCGGATTGTTTCAGGCGCTCCACATCCTGCGTGCGGGTGCGGGCCAGTTCGACCGCCTGATTGGTCACGGTCCGCGACTCCTGCGCCTGCCGCGCCACCTCGGCGAAAGAGCTGCTCAACTCCTCGGCCGCCGCCGCCACCGATTGCACGTTGTTGGCGGAGTCCGACGCGCCGCGCGAGGCCTCCTGCGACTCACTCACCGCCTTTTCGGAATCCTGAAGCATGGTGTTGGCGTCCCGCTTCAGGTGAGCGGCCATCTCCTTCACCTTCAGGGCAAGGGTGCGCACCTGCTGTTCGGCGAATTGCAGCGCGGCGGCGTCGCGTCTTTCCATATGGTCAAGCGTGGCGTTGATGGTGTCGGCGTATTTGGCGAAGTCGCCGCGAAAGCCGGTGGTGATGATCTTTCGATAGTATTTGCGCTGATTGGCGTGGCGCATGGCCGCGTCCGCTTCCTTGGCAAACACCTCGGTCAGGTCCAGAAGTGCGTTCAGGCGGTTGCCGCAGGCGGCCAGATCCTTGTTGCCGGGCGCGGCGAGTTGCACGACACGCGATTTCAGATTGCCCCTGGCGGCGTCATCCAGGCATAGGAGAATTTGCCTTATGGCGGCGGCGTCGCCCTTCGCGCGCGCCGGCGGCCGGGCGGAAAATTTAAAGACCATAGACGAATTCCTCGTAACTGATCCTGTTTTGCTCCAGCAGGTCCGTCATGGCCTTGAAGCTTTGGGCAAGCCCGGTCTTGCGGTCGCCGGCCTTGTTTTCGATATCGAGCAGGGAATTGTATATCGGCGTGATTTTCCCGACGGCATCGCGCCGGGGCACGCGGCGGCTGGAGTGAAAGCCGTCGATTTGGCCCTGGTTGTCGTAATTGGGGGTCACATGCGCGAAGACCCAATAATGGTCGCCAGGCTTGGTGCGGTTGACAACATAGGCGAAGATTTCCGAACCGGCCAGAATGGTATCCCATAACAGCTTGAATACCGCGCGCGGCATGCCGGGATGGCGGATAATGCTGTGTTGCTCGCCGATGAGTTCGTCTTCCTCATATTGCGCCACGCGCAGGAAAACATCGTTGGCGTAAATGATGCGTCCGGTTTTGTCGGTTTTCGAGACGATGACTTCGTCCTTGTCGAAGAAGACTTCTTTTCCGGTCAGCGGCGGTTTTGGGGGCATGGCGTGAATCCGGGACAATGACGGAGACTGAATTTATTTTGCCGGAAAATAATTTTAAGTTAACACCAATTTCACCCCGCCTGTTGCGAGGGCGTTTTGAAACGATCACGAAAATACGGCTAATCGATAGAGCGGCTGGTGATGGGATAGCGGCGGTCGCGTCCGAAGGCGCGCGTGGTGATTTTTGTTCCGGGCGCAGCCTGCTTACGTTTGTATTCGGACATGCGCAGTATGCGCAGAACCTTACGCACCGTCGCTTCGTCATGCCCCTGCCGTACGATGGCTTCAATGGAAAGTTCCTGCTCAACCAGGCCTTGCAGAATGGCGTCCAGCGCATCATAGGGCGGCAAGGTATCCTGATCGGTTTGGTCTGGTTTCAACTCCGCCGTGGGCTTGCGCGCAAGGATCGTTTCCGGGATCACCGCGCCCTCCGGTCCGAGGCCGATCCGGGGATGATGCGCATTGCGCCAGCGGCACAGGCGGTACACGACCGTCTTGTAAACATCCTTGATGGGCGCGTAGCCGCCGCACATATCGCCATAAAGCGTGGCATAGCCCGTGGCCATTTCCGACTTGTTGCCCATGGCCAGAACCAGATCGCCCGTGGCGTTCGACAGCGCCATCAGAAACAGTCCCCGCAGGCGTGACTGAATGTTCTGGTCCATGATGTCGGTATCAAGCCCGGCCACCTCCGGGGCCAGCGCGGCGCCAACGCTTTTCATGGCGGCGGCAATGGAGATCACGCGGTGCTTGCAGCCAAGGCGTTCGGCAAGCTCGCGCGCGTCATTCAGGCTTTCCGGCGCGGTGTAGGGTGACGGCATCATGACCGACGTTACGCGCGACGCGCCCAGCGCATCCACCGCCAGCGTGACGCCAAGGGCGCTATCCACCCCTCCCGAAAGGCCGATTATCACGCCCTGGAAGCCGTTTTTCCGCACATAATCGCGCAGGCCCAGCACAAGAGCCGAATAATCGCTTTCCTCAGGTCCGGGCGGCGGCGCAAAGGGTTCGGCAAGGGGCGTCAGCGCGCCGTTTTCTCTTTTCCAGCCGGTCATGAACAGCGCTTCCTCGAAGGAAGGCGCGCGGGCGCGAACCGCGCCGCCGGAATCCATGATGAAGGAGCCGCCGTCGAACAACGCCTCGTCCTGCCCGCCCACGGCGTTGACATAGGCCATGGGCAGGCCCGTCTCGCGTACGCGGGACGTGATGATGTTCCGGCGGATTTCGCTTTTGCCTGTTTCGTAAGGGCTGGCGTTGAGCGAGAGGACCAGTTCCACCCCATGGCGTTTCAGGACGGCGGCCTTGTCATGGCTCCACAAATCCTCGCAGATGGCCACGCCGATGCGTACGCCGTTCAGGACAAAGGGCTCGCCTTCTTCCCGCGTCGATCCGGTGAAAACGCGCTTGTCGTCGAATATGCCGTAATTGGGCAGATCATATTTGAACCACAGTTTTTCGATTTCACCGTTCCGCAATAACGCCGCCGCGTTGTATGGGCGCGGACCCGCGTTGCCGCCATCCGCCCAGGGCAGGCCGATCAGAAACGGCGGGCCGTCCCTGACCGGACCCGCCAGCTCGCGCGCGGCTTTCATGCAGGCCTGGACATAGCTGGGCCGGCAGACAAGGTCTTCCGGCGGATAGCCGCTGATGCACAGCTCCGGCGCAAGGACAAGATCGCTCCCCTTCCCGGCGGCCTCGTGGTGCAGGGCGCGCAGCCGTTTCACGTTTCCGGCAATATCGCCGAGAACGGAATTCATCTGGATCAGGGCTATTTTGAGCTGCGTCATAAGAAAACTGGCGGATAAGGGAGTGTTTTAACCCGCTTTTTCGCCTCCGGCAAAATCTGTTTTGCATGGAGGACGTTTCTGCTAGGGTTCCTGCGTTTTTCAGCAAGGTTAAACGCATGACTTTCCCGGAAGATCCAAACGACGCTCCCCCCCCTTCCTCCCTTGAGGAGCAGGTGAAAACACAAGTGAAGGACAAGGGCACTTGGCTGCGCCTTTTCTACATGGCGCTTTTTGCCGTTATCTTTTATGCGGTGTTCGCGGTGACCTGCGTGACGGCCGTGATCCAGTTCTGCGCGCGTATTCTTTCCGGCAGGCCGCTGTCCGGCCTGAATGATTTCAATGCCACTCTGGCCGGCTACGCCCGCGACCTGGTCAGCTATCTGACCTATGCGTCCGACCGGAAACCGTTTCCGTTCAAGGAATAGAACTTGCCCATGGAAAGAAAGCACAGTTTGCCCATATTCATTAAGGGCCCCGGCTTTGGCCGTAGTGAAGGTAAGATTTTCGATGCCGGGCCTAGAGAGGATGCTTATGATCCGGCATTGGATGAAAAGCCGCCCACTGTTCCAGCTTTTTCAGGAAGACAAAGGCCTGATCCACTCGCCTGGCTGAACCCTTCCGGCGGCTCTGGGCCAGAGCCCCGTTAAAGCCATCTGCTCGAATCTTCAGGTTGAAACGCCGACCGTATGACCGAGATTGAATGCCGACGCCTGCGCGAACAACCATAAAGCCTTTAAATACTATAGCCGCGCTCCTTAATTTCCATACACCCCACCCCGAACACTCTCGCGCCCGGCTTCGCCTGCGGCTACGCCGAGGTCTTGATGCACCTGCCGCGCCGAAGCTTGCGGAGGCGGACGGGCCAGACCCGGTAGTCACCACAAACTCAGGCGCCCCCGCGAAAGCGGGGGCCTAGTTTTATTAGGGTCTAGACTCAATTTAAGAATTGCCCTTTGAAAAGATTCACTTTCACGTCATTCCAGCCAAGCGAGCCCCAGCCCTGGCGAAAGCCAGGGCTGGCATGACGTTTGGTTAAATTGAGTTCAGACCCTAAACAAACTGGGTCCCCGCTTTCGCGGGGACGCCTGGGTTTTAAGACCCTCGCCGAAGCCTGTCCCCGCCCCCGTTGGAGTTTATCCCCGCGAAGGCGGGGGCGGGGGGTAAACTTCAGCGGACGCGGGGGTGATTTTCTCAAACTGACCCACTACCGATCTGCTTCAGGCCATAAAGACACTTTTATCGCACGTGCGCGGGCGCAACCACTCTTTTAAAAGCCTTGTGACGGCTTCCGGCTGCTCCAGCGGGGCAAGGTGGCCGGAATCCTCGATGATCTGAAGCTGGGCATTGGGGCCGATGCCGTCAACGATTTCCTGCGCATGTTCGGGCGGGGTCAGGGCGTCTTCCGCGCCGCACATCACAAGCGTGGGCGCGCGAATGTCCTTCAGGAACGGGCGGCTGTCGATGCGGTTCATGATGGCCGTTTGCTGGCGCACGAAGACGTCCGGTCCCACCCGCTCGCCCATGGCCATGATGGCCTGTATGAGGCTTTCATTCTCCAGATGCGCGGGCGCGATGAGCAAGGGCAAAAGCCTTGGCGTCACGCCCTTGAAATTTCCCCGGCGGGTAAGATCAATCAACCCTCTGCGACGCCGGCGTGCCTCAGGCGTATCGGGGCGGGCGGTGGTGTCCATCAGCACAAGACGCGCCACACGCTCCGGCGCCTGGCGCATGATTTCGAACGCCACATAGCCGCCCATGGAAAGCCCGACAAGAGTGAATTCTTCCGGCGCTTTCGACAGAACGGCTTCAGCAAGCGCCTCCATGCGGCCGTGCCGGGTCAGGTCGGCGACCCGCGAATGAAAATCACGGCTTAACCCTTTGATTTGACTTGTCCAAAGCGCCCTGTCGCAAAGCAGGCCCGGCAGGAAGACGAGATGTTCGGGTGATGATTTCAAGGCACAAGCCTCGGGAAAACGGGATTTTTCGAATAAAAACGCATTTTACATAGGGAAAAGATTTGTGTCCGGCAAAGTCTTTATGTTAGCAAATCGCGTGAAAATAAGGTGGTGTCTCACTTTGACAATCACCCCCGCGCAGGCGGGGGTCCCATTTGATTAAAAACAATGGGATGCCCGCTTTTGTGGGCATGATGTTTTTCAAACTGGGACACTGCCGAAAACAGGGAAATTTTGGCAAAAAGACGGATGAATGGTTGAATTTAAGGATCTGGGGCTTCGTTCAGACATTTTGCGCGCCATCGAAGAACGCGGCTATACCACCCCCACTCCCATCCAGGAACTCGCGATCCCCTATGTGCTGATGGACCGCGACCTGATGGCCTGCGCCCAGACGGGCACGGGCAAGACGGCGGGCTTTTGCCTGCCGATGCTGGAAATTCTCAGCACCGGCGGCGCCAAGGCGCGGATGCCGCGCTCGCTGATCCTGGAGCCCACGCGCGAGCTGGCGGCGCAGGTGGCCGAGAATTTCGCCGTTTACGGCAAGCATCTCAACTTCACCGCGGTGCTGCTGACGGGCGGCAAGGGCATGGAAGAGCAGATCAAAAAGCTGGATCGCGGCGTGGACGTGCTGATCGCCACGCCGGGCCGCATGATCGATTTGTTCGAGCGCGGGAACATCCTGCTGCATGACATCAGGATTTTCGTGATCGACGAAGCCGACCGCATGCTGGACATGGGCTTTATTCCCGATGTCGAAAAAATCGCGGGCCTGCTGCCAAAGCTGCGCCAGACCCTGTTCTTCTCGGCCACCCTTCTGCCGGAAATCCGCGCGCTGGCGGGCAAGTTCCTGCGCAATCCGAAAGAGGTGTCGGTCGCGCCGCCCGCCACCACGGCGGCCACGGTGGCGCAATATCTTCTGCATGTTTCGCCTCGCGGGAAGCGCGAGGCGCTGCGGGGCCTTTTGCGGCGCGAGACGCTGAAAAACGCCTTCATCTTCTGCAACCGCAAGCGCGACGTGCGCACGCTGGCGGAATCGCTGACGCGCCATAAATTTTCGGTAGTGGCGCTGCATGGCGACATGCCGCAAAACAGGCGCGACGAGGCCCTGGAGAAATTCCGCTCCGGCGCGGTGCCCTTCCTCGTGTGCAGCGACGTGGCCGCGCGCGGGCTTGACATCAAGGGCGTGGACGCCGTGTTCAATTTCGACGTGCCGTTCAACGCCGAGGATTACGTGCATCGCATCGGCCGCACCGGACGCGCGGGCCGCGAAGGCCATGCCTATACCTTCGTGGCGCCGGACGACGACAGGCTTCTGGCCAATATCGTGGCGCTCATCCGCAAGGACATCCCGGTGATGGAAGGGTTTGAGCCGCGGCCGGACGCCCTTGTTCCTGCCGGAGATGAAGAGCCGGCGGACGAGGATTTTGTTTCCCGCCACAAGCAACGCGCCGGCCGGCGCGAGCGCGGCGGCTGGGAGCATGACCGCCATCCGCGCGGCCACGGTTCGCGCCGGAGCGCGCGGAAGCCCGCACCGGCAGAATCACGCGCGCCGCGTCCCGGAACCGGCCCCGGCGCGCCCACAATCGGCTTTGGCGACGACATGCCCAGATTTCTGGTCAAGCCGCGCGCCCGCGCCGGGCAACGCAAGGAAGAAACGGTTTAAAAGCGGCTCTGCCGCCAGACTCGTTTTTGTGTCCGGGCATGTTTTCTTTATTTTTTGTGGACCGTTCTTCTTTATAATTCATACACTCCTTGCCCATGGGGCATTGCCGCGGAATCAGAACAGTTGCATGGGGGCTTGTCCTGGCCCTGTGGGTTTTTGCCTGCCCCGCGGCCGCCTTTCCAGCCGGCGATGCCGCGCGAAGCGGCCCCTATCTGCTGACCGCCGACCGGATCATTTACAACCAGCAGGAAAACACCGTTTCGGCGCAAGGAAAAGCGGAGCTCAGCAACGCGGAATATGTTCTTGGCGCCCGCAGCCTTTTCTATGACGAAAACAAGGACCTGGTTACGGCCCATGATGATTTCTGGCTGATCCAGCCCGACCGGTCCGTGCTTTTCGCCCAAAAAGGCATGATGGCTTCCGATTTCACGCAGGGCTTTGCCGAGCGCGCCGCCATGTTGATGGCCGACAACACGCGTTTCGCCGCCCTGCGGGCCCGGCGCATCAACGGGCGCTATACCCTTTTCGACAAGGGCGTTTTTTCGCCCTGTGATCTCTGCGCCTCCAATCCGCGCAAACCGCCCCTGTGGCAAATGAAGGCCCGGCGCGTGACGCATGACCAGGAAGCGCGGGACCTGATCTACCGCGACGCCACCATGGAAATGTGGGGCTTTCCGGTATTCCATACGCCCTATTTTTCCCATCCCGATCCCACCGTCAAGCGCCGCTCCGGTTTCTTGACGCCGGCGGCGGGCAACAGCTCGACCATCGGAACTTTCGCCATTATCCCCTATTACTACACGTTCAGCCCCGATTTCGACATTACCTTCCGCCCGCAATTCAGCAGCGTGGACGGCTTTCGCTGGCACGACACGCTGCGCAAGCGCTTCGAGCGCGGCGAGGTGGAATTGACGACCTCGCTGGTTATCGCCGACCGCACGGATGATGACGCCGTCACCAAGAAGGACCAGATCCGCGGGCATATGCGCGGCTTCGCGCGTTTTGCGCTGGACCCTGTCTTTCGGGCCGGCGCGGAATTCGCGCTCCTGACCGACAAAAGCTATGCCAAGCGGTATAGCGAACCCTTGGAAGATATCCTGACCAACCGCGTCTATCTGGAAGGCATGAAAGGCCGTGATTTCGGCGCGGTGGAATTTTTCTATTTCCAGAACAATCGCGCGGGCGCCACGGCGGAAGAGCCGGTTGTGCTGCCGCGCCTGCGTTACTCGGCCCTTGGCGAGCCCGCGCAATTCCTGGGCGGGCGCTGGTCATTCGACGGCATGGCCGCGAGCCTGATGCGCGACACCGGCGCCAGCACCCGCAAGCTGGGGCTGGAATTCGGCTGGCAGCGGCGCGGCGTGGCGGATGGCGGCCTTGTGACCGAGATAAACGCCCTTGTCCGCGATGATCTGTTCTGGATCGACAACCAGCCCGACGAATTTACGCCAACCATTATTTATAACGACCGGGTCACGCATCGCGTTTTTCCCACGGCGCAACTGGCGCTGCGCTATCCTCTGGCAAAGCCCTATGACGGTTTTAGCCATGTTTTCGAGCCGATTGTCAGCCTGACCGCCGCGCCCCGCCATGACCGCGATCCTTTTGTTCCAAACGAGGACAGCCAGGACGTGGAGTTCGACGCCACCAATCTTTTCGCCATCAACCGCTATCCCGGCGCCGACCGGCAGGAGCAGGGCGTGCGCGCGGCCTATGGGCTTCGCAACGCCTTTTATTTCGACAATGGCGGCACGGCGGAAATTCTGTTCGGCCAGGGCTATCGCCTGACCGACGATCCGCTTTTTCCCGCCGGCAGCGGCCTTGATACGCGCTTTTCCGATTTTGTGGGCGAGGCCCTGCTGGACCCGGCTCCCTGGCTGCATTTCGATTATCTGTTCCGCCTCGACCAGAAAGGGCTTGAATCGCGCAAGCACGACATAAACACCAGTTTTGGCGTGCCGGAATTCCGGCCCTGGCTTGCCTATACCTTCCTCAACGAGCCGGTCACGGCGGCGGGCGCCGTGGGCAAGGTTGAGGAGCTTCGTTACGGCTTTTCGTCCCGTTTCACGGAATACTGGACCCTTTCCGCCACGCAAACGCGCGACCTGCGCACCAGCGACAGCGCGCTCCGAACCATGTCGGTGGGCCTGGCCTATCGTGACGAATGTCTTGCCGCTTCGCTGAATTTCTCGCGCGACTTCACGCAACAGGCCGATGTCAAAACAGGCGACACGGTTTTCTTTACCCTGTATTTCAAGCATCTCGGCGGGATCGACAGCGGACCGAGAGCGTTTTGAGGCCAGGGGCCAAACTCGATTAGGTTCAATGGACAATGACCAACACGAACATTCCCGCGAAAGCGGGAATCCCATTTTATTCATCGAAAAGAAAACAAATGGGATTCCGGGTCGCGGTTGCTGCGCAACCTTGCCCGGAATGTTCATTTAGTCTTTTCAATGACTGGAGTTAATTGTCCATTGGCCCTAACAAGAATGGAAGCTTTTCACAGAACAACGGGAAAGAGCTATTCCTCGTAAGAGCCCGGCGCCACGGTGACTTTCAGCCCGTCAAGGGCGGGCGAGCAGGCGATCTGGCAGGCCAGGCGCGAGGTGTCCTTCACGTCAAACGCGCCGTCCAGCATGCCGATTTCCTCTTCCGAGGGCGGGGACAGCTTTTCGGTCCAGGCCGGATCGACATAAACATGGCAGGTGGCGCAGGCGCAGGAGCCGCCGCATTGCGCCAGCATTTCGATGCCCGCCTCGCGGATCACTTCCATCACCGTCCAGTCGGCGATGCCTTCCAGAACATGCTCCTTGCCGTGCTTGTCGGTTACATGGATTTTCATGCTGCTTTTCCCTTTGATTCATCGACGCCCAGCTTGCCCTGAAGATCGGAGCTGGAGGTGGTGTACTGGAAGCGGTATTTGCGGCCGGGATGCACGATTTCGAACGCCTTTTTGGCCATCAGCGCGGCCTCGTGAAAGGCGGAGAGTATCAGCTTCATCTTGCCGGGATAGGTGTTGATGTCGCCAATGGCGAAAATGCCGGGTACGCTGGTTTCAAAACTGGCGGTGTTGACGGGGATCAACTCGTTTTCCATCGCCACGCCGAATCCCGCCACCGGCCCCAGTTTCATGGTGAGGCCGTAAAAGGCCAGCAGCGCGTCGCAGAACAGGGTGCTTTCGCCCTTTTCGTCCTTGATGACCACGCCTTGCAGAACCCCGTCCTCGCCCTTCACGCCCATGAGCTGGGCGATTTTCAGGTTGATCCTGCCCTCCTCCACCAGCCTGCGCATGCGCGTTACGCTGTCGGGCGCGGCGCGGAATTCGTCGCGCCGGTGAAGCAACGTGACTTCCGAGGCCAGGGGCTGAAGATTCAACACCCAGTCCAGCGCGGAATCCCCGCCTCCCGCGATAACAATGCGCCTACCGCGAAAGGCGTCCATCTTCTTCACGGAATAGAAAACGCCCGTGCCTTCATAGGCCTCAAGCCCCTTGATGGGCGGCTTTTTGGGCACGAAGCTGCCGCCGCCCGCCGCCAGTACAACAACTTTCGCCTCGATCACCGTGCCGCGGTCGGTGGTCACGCGCCATAGGCCGCTTTCGGTCTTCTCAAGCTTCTCGGCCATCTGGCCAAGATGAAAAACCGGGCCGAAGGGCTTGATCTGCTCCATCAGACGCTGGGTGAGTTCCGCGCCGGTGCAGACGGGCACGGCGGGAATGTCGTAAATGGGCTTTTCGGGATAAAGCTCGGCGCATTGGCCGCCCGGCCGGTCCAGAATATCGACCAGATGCGCCGTGATATCGTTCAGGCCAAGCTCGAACACGGCAAAAAGCCCGGCCGGCCCCGCACCCACAATCACGGCGTCTGTTTGATGGATCGTTTCAGTCATTTCGCGTTTGAACGATAAACAAAATTATTCATCCCGTCGAAAGCCAAGGCTATCGCGTTTGAACAAAACAACACACAAAATGCAGGCATTTCCGGGTAGTGTTTCAGTTTGAAAAATATCATGCCCGCCCCCGCTGGAGTTTACCCCCGCGAAAGCGGGGGCGAGGGCAGGCTCCGGCGGGCATCCCATTGTTTTTAATCAAATGGGACCCCCGCCT
>JANQEX010000099.1 GCA_028278105.1 Alphaproteobacteria bacterium
GAGGTTCGGAGGTTCGGAGGTTCGGAGGTTCGGAGGTTCGGAGGTTCGGAGGTTCGGAGGTTCGGAGGTTCGGAGGTTCGGAGGTTCGGAATGATTCTTTTATTATAGCACATTAAGTTGTCTTTTTTGGTGACTTCCTTCGCCCCTTCGTCCCTTCGAACCTCCGAACCTTCGAACCTCCGTACCATTAAAAAGGACAACAGATGCGCATCATCATGCTGGGCACGGGGTATGTGGGACTTGTTTCGGGCGCCTGCTTCGCCGAATTCGGGCATGAGGTTGTCTGCGTCGACAAGGACGAAAGCAAGATCGCCCGCCTGAAGAAAGGCGAAATCCCCATTTACGAGCCGGGGCTGGACGACGTGGTGGCGCGCAACGCCGCGCGCGGCAACCTGCAATTCACCACTGGTCTTGCCGAAGCCGTGCCGGAGGCCGATGCGGTTTTCGTGGCGGTGGGCACGCCCTCGCGCCGCGGCGACGGCCATGCCGATCTGACCTATGTTTTCGGGGCCGCGCGCGACATCGCTCCCCATTTGCGCGGTTACACGGTGGTGGTGATGAAATCCACCGTGCCGGTGGGCACCACCCGCAAGATGGGGGAGCTGATCCGCGCGGCGAACCCGAAGGCCGGTTTCGACGTGGTCTCCAATCCCGAATTCCTGCGCGAGGGCTCGGCCATCGGCGATTTCATGCGCCCCGACCGGGTGGTGATCGGGTGCGAGACCGCCCGCGCCCGCGACGTGATGCGCCAGATCTACCGTCCGCTCTACCTGAACGAAACGCCGATGGTGTTCGTCGCCCCGGAGACGTCGGAACTTTCCAAATACGCGGCCAACGCCTTTCTCGCCGCCAAGATCACCTTCATCAACGAAATCGCCGGTCTGTGCGAAAAGGCGGGCGCCGACGTGCAGGACGTGGCGCGCGCCATCGGCCTGGACGGCCGCATCGGACGGAAATTCCTGCATGCGGGGCCGGGCTATGGCGGGTCCTGCTTTCCGAAGGATACGCAGGCCCTGGTGCGCACCGCGCGCGAACTGGGTGCGCCTCTGCGCATCGTCGAAACGGTGGTGGAGGTCAACGCGGCCCGCAAGAAGGAGATGGCGGCGCGCATCATGAACGCCTGCGGCGGCCGCGTGAAAGGCCTGACGCTGGCCGTCCTGGGCCTGACCTTCAAGCCCAACACCGACGACATGCGCGACGCCGCCAGCCTGGTGATCCTGCCCCTGCTGCAAGAAGGGGGTGCAACCATCCGCGCCTTCGATCCCGCCGGGATGGAGGAAGCGAAAAAGCATTTTAAGGACGTCGTGTATTGCAAGGACGTGCCGGAAGCCCTGCGGGGCGCCGACGCCGCCGTCATCCTGACCGAGTGGAACGAGTTCCGCGCGCTTGATCCCGGACGCCTGGCCGGGACGCTGAAAAAGAAGCTCCTGATCGACCTGCGCAACATCTACAAGCCCGCCGAGATGCGCGCCGCCGGGCTGGACTATGTGTCCATCGGGCGGAAATAGGTTTTGAGGGTCAAGGGGGGGCGGAAGGGTCGAGAGGGGTCGGTAGTGTCTCACTTTGAAAATCACCCCCGCGCCCGGCCTCGCCTGTGGCTACGCCGAGGTCTTGGTGTGCCCATCGCGCCGAAGCTTGTGGAGGCAGACAGGCCGGGCTTGGTAGTCACCACAAACCCAAGCGCCCCCGCGCAAGCGGGGGCCTAGTTTTATTAGGGTCCAGACTCAATTTAAGAATTGGCCCTTGAAAAGATTCACTTTCACGTCATTCCAGCCAAGCGAGCCCCGGCGGAAGCCGGGGCGAGCGCGAGATGGAATCCAGTTTAACCGTTTGAGTTTTCTGGATACCAGCTTTCGCTGGCATGACATTTGGTTAAATTGAGTTCAGACCCTAAACAAACTGGGTCCCCGCTTACGCGGGGACGCCTGGATTTTGAGACCCCCGCCGTCGCGGGCATGACGGGCTCTCTTTTGGCGTGCGTCCGTTCATAAGTTAGTTTTAGGGTCAGGGGGGGGCGAAAGGTCGTGAGGGTCCTTGTGCTTGACCCTTTCGACCCTTATGACCCTCTCGACCCTTCTTCCTTGGGCTAATCGTAAACATCCTGTCGTCCGAATCCGGCCCAATGCGCCGGATTCCGCGCTTGGCCGCGCCATCAAGGTTAACGCGAATTCACCGGAAATTTAAACTTTGCCCCTATACTGGGGTTTGATTTTTAAAGGCATTTTAAGGGGCCGGCATGTCAGGGGGACGGAAAGGAAAAAATCGCCGCTACACGGGCGAGGGCCCGGCGAAGGGCAAGAACACCGCCTCCAAAAAACTGCCCAACCGCACAAAACATTTTGAGCCTTCTACCGCACCCCAAGATTATGTGCGCGTGGATACGCGGGCCATTCGCACCACGCATCGGCGCAATCTTGAAGAACACCCCGTTGTGTTAAAAGCGCTGGAAGACGGCAAGCTTTCGGTGATGCCCGCGCGCGATTCGCCTGACCTGAATCCCTCCCGGTTTGATCCACGCTGGGAAGATGGCGCGAGTCAGAGTCGGTATCGCACGTATTATATTCCGACCGGCGAGCATCGCACGCGCGGCGTATCCTTTGTCGAAGGCGTGGCTGCCCAGGTTGATTACGGCGAAGGGCCAGGAGATACGCCGAAAATCGTCAGCGCTTTCTATCTTAGTGGTGGGGGCGCGGGTTATAATGGCATTCCCAGGGCAGCCATGCCCGGTGTCAGCATGGCGGACCTCGAAAAGCGTCATGCCAGCCTCTCTGGCGAGGCGAAAGAGCGGCTGGGAGAAAGGCTGAACAGCGGGGTGCCCAGCGCCTTTCGAGTGAATTTCGGCCATAAGATGACCCGGCTTTCCGGAAAATCCATATGGAGACAACGCGATCCCGATGGAACAGTCAGCAACGGCGCGGTTATCGTGACGGATTCGCCACGTGATGAAAAAGGCAACCGTTCAGCCCTTCGCATCCATAGTTCCAACGACGCAAAAGGCTCCGCAGCCTGGCGCCAGCCGAAATTTATCAGAAACCATCTTGCCATAAAAACCGCAGGGTGCCTGTCCGGTTCGGGCAAGGGCACGCGGCTGTTTCTGGAAAGCCAGTTGCGTGAGGCGGGCGTAGATTTCAAGCCGGATCAGTCTTATACGTCGCTCTTTCACCTTATGAAGCGGCAGCCTCTGGAATACCGGTTGCGCGCGGCGGGCGTGGATTTCAAGCCGACTCAATCTTATAAATCTCTTCTTCGTCTTGCAGAAAAAAACGCCAAGAAAATTGCCACCGCCAAAGTGGACGACATGCATTCCTATACATATGTATTGCATCCAAATCTTTTCGATAACAAGGATTGGGTGAAAAAGACCTATGCCGCGCTGCCGCAGCCGGGAATCGTCGCCGCCACGCCCTTGCTTTCCACGGTGCGGCCCGCCACGCCGCTGCCTGAAAAACCAGTCGCCGCCAAACCCATACATCTCCCACAAGGGGCCGTCGCGCGAGCCAGGCCCATTCCCTCCAAAAGAGCGGAAGGGTCTTCGCCTGCGCCACGGCAGGAGACTCCGTCTGTCACGGGACAGGCCCGGTCGCCCGAACCGGCGACATCACCCAGGCACGGGAATTACGGAACACTCTTCCGGAGTTCAAGAAACATTTTCGGACTTTCCCAATCAAACGCCGCTGCAAGGCCGCCTAACGGAGACCTCCCGAACGGTTCCTCGCAACCCGGTTCCAAAGCCGGGACAGAAAACGGGGCTGCGCCGCCGGATCCGAAGAAGTCTAGGGAGCCCGGTCCGGGAAAAACACCGCCAAAAACATCGCCTTCGATTTCCAGCCCCTAGGTTCAATGGACAATGACCAACACGAACATTCCCGCCCCCGCCGGAGCTTGTCCCCGCGAAAGCGGGGGCGGGGGCAGGCTCCAGCGGGAATCTCATTTGTTTTCAAAAACAAACTGGATTCCGGGTCGCGGTTGCTACGCAACCTTGCCCGGAATGTTCATTTAGTCTTTTCAATGACTTGAGTTTAATTGTCCATTGAACCT
>JANQEX010000108.1 GCA_028278105.1 Alphaproteobacteria bacterium
CTGCCGGATCCCGCCATCCCGCCCCTCGCCCGCATCCGCGCGAATCTGCAAAGGTTTTTCTGAAAACCGTTGCGGCATTCCTGTCCGCATGAGGGCGGCAATATGCGGGATTGCGCCGTTTCCCTTCCTGCGATACCCTTGCCGCCGGAGCACCTCCCGTGCTTTGGGGCGTAGAAACCCCTGCTCATAGCGGTTTTGTGCAACCGTGATGCACCCCGGACCCATGGCCGGGGGGCGCTGGCGTATGTCCAAGCCGGAAGGCGAAAGGCCATCGCGACCTCTCTATGAGCAGGTTTTCTAACCCCCGGTCACCCGGTCAGGGGGAGAAATGGAAAACCGCCTCACGCACGTCCCGTGTCCCGCCTGCGGGACAAGAATATTCCCGGATTCCCTCGGCGCGAAAAAATTGTTTTTCACGCCCTATGCAGGATACCGGTACGCCCTGCCACGAATCATCGCCAATGGGCTTTCTCTTTTGCTCGCACGACCAAACCCGCTCCGCTTGAGAAGCGGCGGGAACTGTTATACTTTTCCGACCTCTGATTTCTGATCCCTGACCTCTGATTCGTGCCCCTCATCCATCCCGTCCTCATGTCCGGCGGCTCCGGCACCCGCTTATGGCCGCTGTCGCGCCGTGATTATCCGAAGCAGTTCCTTGCGCTGAACGGCGACGCCACGCTGTTGCAGGAAACGTTGAAGCGCGTGGGCGGCGGGACACTCTTCGGCCCGCCGGTCGTGGCCTGCGCCGAGGCGCACCGCTTCATCATCGCCGAGCAGATGCGCGCGATTGACGCGCCGCCCGCCGTGCTGCTGCTGGAGCCCGTGGCGCGCTCCACCGCCGCGGTGGCCGCCCTGGCCGCGCTGTGGCTTTTGCAAAACAGCGGCGAACGCGACCCGCTCTTTCTTCTGATGCCCACCGACCATGTGGTGGGCGACGCCACGGCGTTCCGCGAGTCCATACGGCAGGCAGCCAGGGCGGCCGCGGAAGGCTGGTTCGTCGCTTTCGGCATCCTGCCGCAAAAGGCCGAGACCGGTTACGGCTATATCAAGCCGGGGAAGGCGCTTTTGGGCGGGCCCGTGGCGCAGGCCGATTCCTTCATCGAAAAGCCCGGCGCGGCGCGGGCCGAGGCCTGTCTGCGCGAGGGCTATCTGTGGAATGCGGGGCTGTTCCTGTTCTCGGCGAAAGCCGCGCTGAAAGAGCTGGAAAAGCTCCAGCCCGCCGTGGTCCGCGCCGCGCGGGACGCGCTGGCGGCGGGCGTCCGGGACCTTGATTTTTTCCGGCTTGACCGCGCCGCCTTCGAGAAAGCGCCGTCCATCTCCATCGACTGCGCGCTGATGGAGCGCACCCAAAAAGCCGCCGTGATGCCGGCCGCCATGGACTGGAATGACATCGGCTCGTGGCAAACGCTTTGGGACACGGGCCGGAAAGACGCGCAGGGCAACGTGGTTACCGGCGACGCGCTGCTGGAAGACACGCGCCGGTCGCTGGTGCACAGCGAGGGGCGCCTGGCCGTGACGCTGGGGCTTGAGAATATTCTTCTGGTGGCGCGCGACGACGTGGTGCTGGCCGCCGATCTGTCGCGCGCGGCCGACGTCAAGACCCTCGTCGCAAGGCTGGACGAAAAGGGACGGGGCGAGGCGCGCCGGGCCCGGCGCGCTTGGCGGCCCTGGGGCTGGTTCGAGCCGCTCGGCGAGGGTCACCGCTTTCAGGTGAAGCGCATTTTCGTGAAGCCGGGCGGGGCCTTGTCGTTGCAGATGCATCACCACCGCAGCGAGCATTGGGTGGTGGTGGCGGGCGCGGCCCAGGTGCGGCGCGGGGCGGAAGAATTGTTTGTTTATGAAAACCAGTCGGTCTATATCCCGGCGGGCACGCCGCACCGGCTTTCGAACAGCGGCAAGGTGCCGCTGGTCCTGATCGAGGTGCAGTCGGGCGCCTATCTGGGCGAGGACGACATCATCCGCCTGGACGACCATTACGGCCGCGCCGGCGAAAAGAACGGGGACGGGAAGACGTGAGCAAAGACAGGGAAAGGGTCAAAAGGGTCCGAAGGGTCGAAAGGGTCAACAAAAAAGACCCTCATGACCCCTTTGACCCTATGATTTTTATCCTGCTGTTATTCGCCTGCCTCGCGCTTTGCGCCGGGCCCGTCTTTCCGCTTCACGCCGCGCCGAAGGAAAAGCCGGTCGGCGGCCTCTCGTCGGCGATCCGCCGCACGGGGCTGCCGCTGCCGCGCTGGGCCAGCCTGCGCAGCAACGAGGTGAACCTGCGCTCCGGCCCCGGCACGCGCTATCCCGTCCTCTGGGTCTACCGGCGCAAGGGGCTGCCGGTGGAGATCACCGCCGAGTTCGACACCTGGCGGCGCATCCGCGACGTCAAGGGCACCACCGGCTGGGCGCATCAGGCCACGCTGTCCGGGCGGCGCTTTTTTCTTGTCGCGGGCGGCGGAGTCCAGCCGGTTTTCCGCAAGGAAGACGCGCGCGCCAGCATCCGCGCCGAGGCCGAGGAAGGCGCGCAGGGCCGCCTCCTGAAATGCCGCGCGGCGTGGTGCAGGGTTGAGCTTCAGGGCTACCGCGGCTATATGAAGCGCGACAGCATCTGGGGCGTTTACCCGGATGAGACGGTTGATTAGTTTTCACCAACAACGGCGTCATCCTGAAAAAGCGCGCGAAGCGGGCTTTATTCAGGATCTCTCTCCTGTTCAAGAGATCCTGAATAACCGCTTCGGGCTTTAAAGCCCTCGCGGTTTTCAGGATGACGCCTTGCCGGGTCCCTGAAAACTGACCTCTGAAAACTGATTACTGAAATGACCATCACCCTCATCATCACCGGCGGCATCGCCGCCTACAAGGCGCTGGAGCTGATCCGCCTTTTGAAAAAGGCGGGGATTCGCGTGCGCCCGGTGCTGACGAAAGGCGGCGCGGAATTCGTCACCCCGCTTTCGGTCTCTTCCCTCGCCGGAGAGCCGGCGCGGACGGAGCTGTTCGACCTGACCGATGACGCGCATATGGATCACATCGCGCTCGCGCGGGCGTCGGACCTTGTGGTGGTGGCGCCCGCCACGGCGGACATGCTCGCCAAAATGGCGCAGGGACGCGCCGACGACCTGGCCAGCGCCCTTCTGCTGGCCACCGACGCGCCCATTCTGGCCGCGCCCGCCATGAATCCGCGGATGTGGGCGGCCGCGCCCACGCAGGCGAATATCAAGACGCTGGAGGCGCGCGGCGTGCATCGCATCGGGCCCGATGCGGGCGATGCCGCCTGCGGCGAGACGGGCCTGGGCCGCATGGCGGAGCCGGAAGCGATCCTTTCCGCCATCAAGCGGCTTCTGGCCCGGCCCGGCCCGCTGGCGGGGCGCAAGGCGGTCGTCACCGCGGGACCCACGCATGAGCCCATCGATCCGGTGCGCTATATCGCCAACCACTCGTCCGGCAAGCAGGGCTACGCGCTGGCGGCGGCGCTGGCCGCGGCCGGCGCCGATGTGGCGCTGGTCAGCGGCCCCACCGGGCTTGCCGAACCGAAGGGCCTGCGCCGCGTCATGGTGCAAACGGCCCGCGCGATGCGCGCGGCGGTGATGGACGCGCTTCCCGCCGATATCGCCGTCTGCGCCGCCGCCGTGGCCGACTGGCGGGCGGAAAGCGCGCCGCGGAAAATCAGGAAAAACGGCGCGCCGCCCGCCCTCGCCCTGATCGAAAATCCCGACATCCTGAAAGAGCTGTGCGACGCCGGAAACCGGCGGCCGGGCTTCGTCATGGGCTTTGCCGCCGAAACCGGCGATCTGCGCGCGAACGCGCTGGAAAAGCTGCGCCGCAAGGGCTGCGACGCCCTGATCGCCAATGACGTATCATCGGACGTGTTCGGCGCGGACGAAACCCAGGTTCTGGCGCTGTGGCGCGACGCCGCCGCCCCCGAAGGGATACGCATCGACGCCCTGCCCCGCATGGCTAAAACCGATCTGGCCCGGCTTCTGGCAAAAGACATCGCGGCGGCATGGACAAGGTAAACGCATATTGCGTCATTCTGGAAACGCGGCGAAGCCGCGTTATCCAGAATCCCTGTTTCAAAGGACGGGTGCTAATTATTCAGTTCCGCCGCGAGATCCCTCCAGTTGGCGTTCATGGTTTCAATCAACGTAATCTTCCATTTCCGCCGCCAGAATTTCAGTTGCTTTTCTCGTGCGATTGCCGCGGCCGCCGTATCATGATTTTCATGATATACTAGGGTCTGAACTCAATTAGAAATGAATCAAGCCAAACAGATAACTGCTCATTCCGGCGCCCGGCTTCGCCTGGCGGCTACGCCGAGGTCTTGGCGCACCCGTCACGCCGAAGCTTGCGGAGGCGGAGAAGCCGGAATCCAGCAACCGCCGAAGGCGGTTGCATGAAGCCTCC
>JANQEX010000111.1 GCA_028278105.1 Alphaproteobacteria bacterium
GCAACCGCCGAAGGCGGTTGCATGAAGCCTCCGGCTTCATGCTGGACCCCGGCTTTCGCCGGGGTGAGAAGTTGTTTTTTCGAATATAAAACCTGCTTAATTGAGTCCAGACCCTAATAAAACAAGGGTTGCAAGACGCCGTTTTTCCAGACATAGGCGGAAAGGCCGGGGTCCAGCCTGTCGCCATTATCCGCAAAACGCACCTTTCCCACGACGCTTTCAAATTCTTCCCGTTTCAGGACGGACGCAATTTTTTCGGGATCAAGCGATTTCGCCCTGGCCGAAGCCTGCGCGTAGATGTCCAGCGCGGCATGGGCGAGATAAAGATAGCTTTCTCCTTCGATGTTTTTTCGCCGCAGCCGGTTATCAAGGGCTTTTATCTTCGCGCCGCGCGGCGGACGGGCATAGTCAATGGCAAGTACGCCTTCGGCATCCCTTACGCCGACAATTCTGGCAAAGCCGCCGGAGGCAAAATCAAAGCTTATGAACTGTGTTTTCAATCCTGAGGCTTTCGCCTGGCGCACAATCCGCGCCCCGTCGGCCGTATAGCAGGAACAAAAAACCGCGTCGGGAGCGGAGGCCTTCAGCGCCGTCACCAGGGCGGCATAGTCCTGCTCGCCTTCCACGAAGCTCTTGAATCCGGCTTCAATTCCGGCATCCGCCAGCAGTTTCACGGCATGTTTCCCCATGTCCTGCGCAATGGCGTGGCGCGAGGCGATGACCGCGACTTTTCCGGTTTTACCCCGTTTTTTCAGCGTCTCGACAACCTTGCGGGCAACGTCTTTTTCCCTTGCGCTAAAACGGAAAACAGTTCCGAAATTCTGCCGCGTCAGCGCCGTGAGCAGACTGCCGGGCTCAAGCATCAGAATATTATTCTCGCCATAGACCGGCGCCGCCGCCATCGAAGCCATGGCGCACCAATGTCCGATCACCACGGCAACGCCGGACTGGGCAAGCCTGTTGGCGGCAAGGCGCGCCTGTTTTGGATCGCAGGCATCGTCCTCAATGCGCAACTTGAGAAAATGCCCGTTCACGCCGCCATGGGTGTTGATGGTTTCCGCGGCGGCCTCCACGCCATGCCGAATCTGCGCGCCGAATTCCGCCGCGGGACCGCTCATCGGACCCGCAAGGCCGATCACCATATCCGCTCCCGCCGCCGGGGAGATGAAAAAACCCGCTAAAAAGGCCCACAGGACCATATATTTCGTCAATTCCGCCTCCCCCGGCCCCAAGCGGGGCGGAAATGGCATGAAACGATAAATAACGCAAAATAACGTCATTTATGTTATTTTATTTCCATGCAGGATGCCGCGCCCTTGCTCGAAACGCTTGGCCTGAAAAGGAATGAAGGCAGGATTTACCTCTGTTGCCTTCGCGCCCCTCGCGGGCTGTTTGTCCATGAAATCGTCAGGGAGACGGGCGTTAAAAGAAGCAGCGTCAACGTCATCCTTGCGCGTCTCGTCGAACGGCAGTTTATTCATACCGTCCGGGAAGGGAACCGGCGCAAGTTTCTTGCCCAGCCGCCGGAAAGCCTGATCTTTACCCTGGAAAAAAATCTCTCCGACCTGCGCAAGGTCTTGCCCGCGCTGCTCTTACTGCAAAACAGAAAGGACGAGGCGCGCGTGCGTTTCTTCCAGGGAGCCTGCGGCCTGCGGCAGATTTACGACGACATGCTGCTGGCCGCATCTCTCCTTCCCGTTGGCGCGCGAACGCTTTACGCAATCTCGTCGGGAACCGAAATCATGAAAGTCTTGCCCGATATTCAACGCCAGTTTGTGGACCGCCGGGTCAAGGACCGCATCCGGGTCAACATGATCGCCGCGCGCCGTCCGGCGCACGCGACATGGCCCTCCGATAAAAAAGCGTGCCGCGAGACCCGCTATTACGACAGCAGCAAATACCCGTTCCAGATTGAGCTGACCGTTTACGGAAACAAGGTGGCCTTTCTTTCGCCTTTCCGCCCCGTCAGTGGCGTGATTATCGAAAACCGGGCCATGGCGGGATCGTTGCTCAGCCTTCACAAAATGCTTTGGGACATGCTGGAGGCGTAAACGGCCGGAATCAGAATTCTTGCGCCACGAATTTTTCCGCTTCAAAAAAGCGGCAGGTTTCGGCCGTGGCTTTTTCCGCGTCGAAATCCTTGCAGGTATAGATGATGGCGGAAAAGAATTTCGCCCCCGTCCAGACATAAAGCGATATGCCGGAATCGATCAGGGGAATAAAGGCGTCATAGCCTTGATTTTCTTCCCGTCCCTCGCCGCCCGGCGAGAAAATGATCGGCTCGCCATAGGCGCGAAGCTGCAATTCTTTCAGAAGATGCGAAAAGAAAGCGCGCACCGTATCCTCATTAACCGGAATGGTGAAATAACCCTCCACCAGCAGCCGCCGGCGCTGCACTTCCGGCGCAAAATTCGAGGACATCACGGCGCGTCCGCCCCGCCTTTCCGCCGTCTTTGCTTTTCGGCATAAAGGCGCAGATCGGCGGAAACCAGCACGGCCTCGGCAATATCGCGGCCGCCATAAGTGGCCAGGCCCATGCTGGCCGAAAAGGGCAGGACGTGGTCGCGCCAGTTCATGTGACGGCCATTGATCTTGCGGATAATTTCACCGGCGCGGGCCATGCCGGTTTTCGGCGCGGTGCGGGTAAGCAGAACGGCGAACTCATCGCCCCCCAGCCGCGCCACCATGTCAGAGCAACGCAATTCGCGCACCAGAGCCGCGCCGAAAGCCGCGAGATAGGCATCGCCGGCCGCATGGTCATGCATGGCGTTGATCCGCCGGAAACGGTCAAGGTCCAGCATCAGCACCAGCCCATGCGCCTGCGCATCACGCTTTGCGCTGGCCAGCTCGCGTTGCAGGGCCGCCGTAAAGCCGCGCCGGTTCAGAAGCCCCGTCACCTCGTCCGACATGGCGATGGTTTCAAGATAGGCGATGCGGCGGCGCTGGCTGTCGATCAGCTTTTCCGCCTGCTCCAGCGCCGCGACGGCGGCGTCCATATTGCCGAGGCGGGCGCGTCCCAGGTCCTGGGCAATGCCGTTTTCGCCGCGCGGCGAGACGGAAGCCAGAGCCTCCTGCCTGATCTGCGCGGTCACGGAACCCGAATAACGTGACATGGCAATTCCTTCGCAAAAAATGCTATGATGCAGAGTGGTTTGCAAAGGCCATGCCACAGCCAAAAGCCTGATTCCGCGCGGCTATGGGTGCTGGAGGAAAAAATCGGGCCAAATCTGCCCCCAGGGAAAAACGGAAAGAAAGGGAAAAAATTGCCGCCGGAGTCTTGCCGGAATAGCCGGAAAGATTTGTTTTTTCGCATCCCGCTCACATGATTGCTTAACCGTTTCCTGATTTAATCTGCCGGGAGGAAAATGTCTTGAGTTCAAGGTTCGCCGTTCTTCTTTCCCTGATCTTCGCCTGCGCGGCCCTCGCGCCGGCGGCGGCTTTCGAACCCGGCGCAACGCCGGCAAGCCTTGCCCCACGCGCCGCGCCGGCTCCCGCCGGAAATATCGCGCCTGTTCCACACCGCGCCATTTATACGGTCAAGCTGGCCCGCAGCCGCAACGGCGGACCGGTCAGCGGCGTTAAGGGCCAAATGTATTTTTCCCTGAAGGATGACTGCCAGGCCTGGGACATCCAGCAAAAAATGAAGCTTCGTTTTTATTACAGCGAGGGCGAGGTCAGCGACACCTTGACCGACCTGATCAGCCGCGAAAGCAAGGACGGGAAAACCTATAATTTCTATTCACGCCGCCGCACGGATCAGGACGCGCCCGAAATCCTGCGCGGTGAAGCCAGCCTCGCGGCTTCGGGCAAAGGATTTGGCAAGGCCAGCTATATCGGCGAGGACGGCAGGCAGATCATTTTTGACTCGGCCACCATCTTCCCCATCCGGCACACGCTGGAAATCCTGCGCCATGCGCGCGCGGGAAAGAAGTTTTTCTCGGTCAATGTGTTCGATGGCGCGGACGAGGCTGGATATAACCAGATCAGCACCTTTATCGGCGCCAAAAGAAAGCTGTCCGATGGCGGGGCCACGCCCGCTCCGGCCTCCGCCACGCAACTTCTTTCCTCCGGGTCCGCCTGGCCGATGCGCATGGCTTTCTTTGGTCCCGATACGCAACAGGCATCGCCGGATTACGAAATGGACATGACCCTGCTCGAAAACGGCGTCATCAAAACCATGCGCGTTGATTACGATGACTTCTCCATGTCGGCCGATCTTGCAAAAATTGAGGCCTTGCCGGCCGCCAAATGCGCGGCCCTGTCCGAGCCGGCCTTCTAGCAGATTGTTGCCTACCCGGAATTCATCATGATTCTTGATGCTTTGCCGGGGCTGAACCGGCGTGCATCAGCTATTTCTTAACCGTCATGCTTCATGCTGGACCGCGTTCTTCTTTTTTAAATGGCTTTTCCATGCCGTCGCACGCCAGCGGGAAAACCGTTCTCATTGTCGAGGACAACGAGCTGAATACCAAGCTGTTCCGCGACCTGCTTACCTCGCAGGGGCATCGCGTGGTGGAAACGCGCGAAGGGCGCGATGCCGTGCGCCTCGCGCAGCAGGAGCGCCCCGACCTGATCCTGATGGATATCCAGCTTCCCGAAATTTCCGGGTTCGACCTTATCCAGATGCTGAAAAAGGACCCGGTGGCCATGGCCATACCGGTCATCGCCGTCACCGCCTTCGCCATGAAAGGCGACGAGGAAAAAATTCGCCTGAGCGGCTGCGACGATTATCTGGCCAAGCCGATTTCGGTTGGATCCTTTCTTCGCGCCGTCGAATCCCATCTTAAATAAAGAGCCTCGCGCATGGCCGCCCGCCTGCTTGTTGTCGATGACAATCCTTTAAACGTCAAGCTGCTGGCGGCAAAGCTGACGCGCGAATATTACATCGTCCTGACCGCCGAAAACGGCGCGCGGGCGCTGGAGCTGGCGGCGCGCGAAAAGCCCGACCTGATCCTGCTGGACATCATGATGCCGGAGATGGACGGGTTCGAGGTCTGCCGCCGCCTGAAGGCCTCCCCGGCCACGAAAAACATTCCCGTCATCATGGTGACCGCCCTTTCCGACGTTTCGGACCGTGTGCGCGGGCTGGAGGCCGGCGCCGACGATTTTCTGACCAAGCCCGTGAATGATGTCGCGCTACTGGCGCGGGTGCGTTCCTGCCTGCGCATGAAAAGCCTGATGGACGAATGGCGCATGCGCGAAGGCCCGGAGATCGAAGGCGAAGACCTTTCCCGTCCCGCCAACGCGCAGGTGCTGTTGCTGGAAGACCTGCCGGCCGAGGCCGGCATCATCGGCAATAGCGTGGAGCGCGCCGGATTTGTCTGCCACAAGGCCCCGCGTTATGAGGCGGCCCTGGCGCTTGCCACCCAGCACCCTGTCGATGTGTTCATGATCGACCTGGCCCTTGCGAACGAAGACAGCCTGCGCGCCGTCGCCTCGCTGCGCGCCGACGAGGCCACCCGCGCGCATCCCATCGTGGTCTTCGCCGACGAAAGCGACATCGGCCGCATCGCCCGCGCGCTGGACCTCGGCGCCAACGACTACATCTTCAAGCCGGTGGACGCGCTGGAGCTTCAAGCCCGCCTGCGCACGCAAATCCGCAACAAGCGGACCTATGACCGCCTGCGTCTTTCCTACGAGCGCAGCATGGCCATGGCCATCACCGACCCGCTGACGGGCGCCTACAACCGCTATTATTTCGAGCAGAACGTGCCGCGCCTGTTCGAACGCCACGCCGCCGACAAGGAGCCCACGGCCATCGCCATCGCCGATATCGACCACTTCAAGAAAATCAACGATACCTACGGCCACCATGTCGGCGACCAGGTCTTGCAGGAAATCGTGCGGCGGCTTTCCGGCAGCATGCGTTTTCTGGACGTCATCATGCGCATGGGCGGCGAGGAATTCGTGGTGGTCATGCCTGACACCAGCCATGCGGACGCCATGATCGTCGCCGAACGCTTGCGGCGCGGCGTATCGGAGCGTCCCATTTCGCTTGAGCGGCCGCATATCGAACTGCCCGTTACCTGTAGCATCGGCGTGGCCGGCAGCGACGCAGGCGGTAACGATCCCGCCGGCCTGCTGCGAAAAGCCGATGCGGCGCTTTACCGCGCCAAGCAATCCGGCCGCGACCGCGTGCTGGGTTTTGAAAATGAAAAGGAACCGGCCAAAACGCCGGAATAAGCCATCTTCAGCCGCGGATAATTTGATCGTGTCTCACCTTGAAGATTAACGGCTTGAAGGCGCGTTTGACGTTTCAGCCTGCATAACCTACCATTGGCCTGAAACATCGGAAAAGGATGTTTTGGGGCTTAAGAACCTCCACGAAAGCGGTAAGCATCACCGCAAAGATGCTGTCCCCGGCTAGGGCCGGAGGGCAGCCTCCTGTCCAGAGCGCGAGCTTAAAAGGGCTGCGCCGTGCTTTCGTGCGGTTCTTAACCTCCGGCTACCAGCGGAGGTTACATGGAAAACGCAAAACATGGGGCGATATGCCCAAGGTGTTCCGCAGAGTGCGAATGGGATCCATTTAGTGTAAAATTTGCCTGTGAACGCTGCGGTTTTGCAATCTGGCCCGATGGAAATTTCAGGAAAGAAACGCCGAAAAAGGATTCCCGATACCCAAAGGATCGCAAGGACGAAATGTCCCGGAGACGTAATCGGAGCCGCTATTAAGATAGCCAAGATCGCCCAGGCGAGTAATTTGGTAGTGTCTCACTTTGAAAATCACCCCCGCGACGGCGGGGGTCCCATTTGATTAAAAACAATGGGATGCCCGCCG
>JANQEX010000112.1 GCA_028278105.1 Alphaproteobacteria bacterium
CCCGGCCCCTGCCTCCGCAGGGGCAGGCTCCAGCCGGGGTCCAGCATGAAGCCGGAGGCTTCATGCAACCGCCTTCGGCGGTTGCTGGATTCCGGCTTCTCCGCCTCCGCAAAGCTTCGGCGCGACGAGTGCGCCAAGACCTCGGCGTAGCCGCCAGGCGAAGCCGGGCGCCGGAATGAGCAGTGATCTGTTTGGTTTGATTCATTTCTAATTGAGTTCAGACCCTAATACCAACGATCTTATGAAACGACGCTTTAAAATTTTCGTTTTGATGGTTTTTTAGCGTGGATGCCCGCCTTCGCGGGCATGACGAGGCACCTTTTGGCGTATGTCAGAAACCAGAAAAAGTCCTAATTTGTCATGGGAAGACCACCCCTATTCTGACCTCTGATCTCTGACTTCTGACTACTGACTCACCTCCTCCCCCCACAGGCGGCGGATTTCCTTCTGGTTGGCCTTCAGCTTCTTGATGCGCATTTCGGCCATCGCCGCCATGCCGTGCGCCACGAGTTGCGGCACGAAGCTGTACAGGCCAAGGCCGATGGCCGCGGCCCCCCACATGACCAGAAACATTTCCGGCCGCTGGAGGACGCGCAGGGCGTTTTCCAGCGTCACGCCGCCTTGCGCCATCATCAGGACCACCTGAAGCACGCCCGCGGCGTTCAGGCTGCCCACGCAGACGGCCAGGCACTTGCCCGCCGAGCGGTCGGTCAGGCCGATCACCAGCGCCGGCGTCAGTCCCGCCGCCACCACGAGGCCGAAGCCCGGAAAAACCAGTCCCGCGCCCAGCGCGGCCAGCAAAAGAATTTTCAGCTTGCCGCCGCCTTTTTTCCTGTCCTGCTTTTTCTTGTCCGCCTTTTTTTCAGCCATTCCGTTTGTTCCTTGTTACAGGTTCAGAGGTTCAAAGGTTCAGAGGTGCGAACCCCCGCACCCTCGAACCTCTGAACCTTTGAACCTCCGAACCTTCGCACCTCCGACCCCCGCACCCTCGAACCTCCGAACCTTCGAACCTCCGACTCCGAACCTCCCTCACCGCATCGCCGCCTCAAGAAAAAACCGCACCAGCACGAAGGCGGACAGCACGAAGGCGATGCCGACCGACAGCGCCGCCGCCACCGGCTGGCCCGATCCTTGCGCCAGCGCCGGGCGGTTGGCCGCCTCCTGCCCCAGGCGGCCGATTTCGGTTTCGGTCTCGCTGTAAAGCAGGCGCGCGGCCTGGTATTCCTGCTCGTCCCGCGCCAGCGTGCCGGGATCATCCACCAGCTTCAGCATCTGCGGAATATCGCCGGCCTCCACCGCCGGGCGCAGCGCCTCGCGCGTGCGGGTCTGGCGCGGGCGGTAACGGAAACGGCGCAGCGTCTCGTCCGCCAGCGGCAAAAGCAGGCGCGCAAGATTGCGCAACCGGTCCGGGCCCAGGCGGAATTGCATGTCGCCGAACAGGGTCAAAAGGGCGATGGCCCGCGCCGCGGCCGTTTGCGCCGTTTCCACGGCGCGGATCACCGGCGGCGGGGTCTTGCGGTCGCGGGCCAGGATAAAGGCGGCGCCATGGCGGTCGACCAGGCTCCGCTCATCCAGGCCCGGACGGTGGTCCAGCGCCTCCAGCGCCTGGCGGCCGTTCATGCAATACTGGTTCTGCATCACGGGCGACAGGCAGGGTTGCGAGGGATTGATCTCGTACATGGCGCGTTCCGGGCCAAAGCCGAGCCCCGGTTTTTCGGTGGCTTCCTTGGCGCGGCCGACCTGCTGGACCACGCCGATGATGTCCGGTTTCTTGTCAATCTGCCCGGTCAGCCAGATTTCATGCAGATCATTCAGGATAATCTCGGCGAAAGGCGCCAGGGGCCGCCCGTCCAGCGCCGCTTCGGCCATGGACGCGGAAAGCCCCGCCGGGAATACGCTGAGGCCCCGGTAGCGGATCGGGCCAGTGGGATCCAGCGCCAGGACCACATTGGCCACCAGACGGTCCTCTTCGGGTCCCATGCGCTGGCGGCGCGCCGCGGCGCGGGCATGTTCATACTGGCGGAGCACGTCTTCATCATGCAGCCCGTGCGCCAGCCAGCGGCTCAGCTCCTCGTTCTGGATCATCGCCGCCGCCAGCGGCACGTTGGCGGCGAGCGCCCGCGCCAGCTGGCGCGGCTGCAAATAATTATGCCCGTCGAACAGCAGGGCGCGCGAGGCTTTCTTGGCGGCCATGGACTGCTTGGGCGTCAGGCGGCGGCCCTGGGCCCACATCTCGAAATCATCGAAGGTCCAGCGCTCGCGCGGGTCGTCGGCCAGCAGGCCGCGCAACAATTCGATGATGGCCGGCGAGAAGCGCCGCTCGGCGGCAAGGGCCGCATAGCTGCCGCGCTCCAGCTTCAGGTTGACCACGGCGGCGGCGGGAAGCCCGGCCAGCGGGTCCTCGCCCAGCAGGACGGAGAGAATCGTCACGCCCAGCGCGTAAAAATCGTCGGCCGAGGTGCCCGGCCCGCGCGCGACGCCCTCGGCCATGCCGCGCTCGATGGTCTCGTAGGCGGCCGGCTGGCCGAATCCGGGCGGCTGGGACAGGTTGTCGCCCAGGATGGCCTTGGCCGAGTCGCCTTCGCCCATATAGACATTCGCGGCGCGCACGGCGCCGTGAAACACGCCCACCCGCGCCAGTTCGTTCAGCCCCGCGAAAAGCGGGTGGACGATGTTGTTGATGAGCCGCTCCTCGCGCGGCGGCGCATGACCGGCCCCGAAACGCGCCGAAAGGCGCGGCCCCGGCGGGCGGTCATAGACAAAGGCATAGGCGCGCCCGCCTGCGGGCGGCCAGTCGACCACGCCCGCCTCGCGCACATGCGGCAGCGCGGCATGGGTCAGCGAGCGCATCGAGCCGACCAGATCGGCCCGCACCGCCACCGGCCGGGCGCAGACAAGCGCCAGAAGCGCCGCCTCGGTTCCCTTGCCGCGGGCGGCGAAGGCGCGCGCGAAGGTTCCGTCGTATTGCGGCAGGGGCTGGCTGGGGTCGATTTCGATCCGGTTGTTGAGAAGAGGCATCGGCAAGGCGGATGCAAGGGAAAGGAAAGAGTAACCCTAATCCATTTTAACATTCGGGAAAAGGGCGTGGGAGGCGGTCTCTCCCGCGCGCAAAACAATCCCGGTGTTGAATTCGGGCCGGCTCATGTCATAGAATCACCTTCCGGCCCTGTTATTCTCGCGTCATGCCCGTTTTCCTGCTTGCCCTTCTGCTGGCTTCCGTTCCCCTTTCCGGGATGGCCGCGAACGTGCCCGAAGTGGCCGAAGTGCGCTGGAAGGACCGGACGCTGTCCCAGGCGCAGCGCACCGCGTTGCTGGGCAATGTAAGCTGGCGCGGCGTCGCGGCATCGCTCTTCAGCTTCAACCCCCGGCCGGAGCATCCCCTGATCCTGCGCAGCGCCTGCACCGTGGACCGGGATTCGGCTTTCTTCCGCGATCTGCGGGTGCGCGGCGCCACGCGGCGGGAAACGGCGCGATGCCCGGAGATCCTGAGTTGGATCGAGGAACGGGGGACGCATTTCGTCTACACCTTCGCCGAGCTTCAGGAAAAATACCTTCCCATCGACACCGAGGCCGAGGCCGTGGCTTTTTTCATCGCGTCCGGCCAGGCGGGGCGCGGCTATCTTTACGCCTCGGGGCTGGGAGGCTTTCATTACGTCATGATGGTGGAGTCGCGCTGCCGGGGCCTGGCCAGCCTGCGCCGCATCTCAAGGATCGAGCCGGACGGCACGCCGGTTCTGGTGGCCGTGATCGACGACCCGCCGCCCAGGGGCACCGGCTGCCCAGGCGAGCCGCCGGGCTGACGCCGCGCTACTCTTCCGTTCCTTCCAGGAAGGGATCTTCGCCCGGCGGCACCACGGCGCCGAAACCCAGATAGCTGAAACGGTTGCCATGCCAGGTAAAGCCGCTCTGGCAGGGATCAGCGCCGGTCACGCGGCAGGCATCGCCGCGCAGTTGCATCTCCAAAACGGGGTAGGCAAGAGATTCGTCGGTTTCGGGCTCTTCCGTCACCCGCCAGGAAACGACGTTTTGCCGGGTGGCCAGGTCCCACACATCCTTGCCGACCTGGGTATAGGCCGCCAGCAGGCATCCATCCTTGTCGCAAAGCTGGCCATAGGAGCAGGAGGCCCGCAAGGGCTGGCCGCGCCAGGCGGAAAAGTCGATCACATAATGATGGGTCTTCGGGTGTTCGGGCATGTCATAGCGCAGGATTTTGGCGCGGTCGAAGGTCAGGCTGCCCTCGGTGCAACTCATGACGATATTGCGGACCTGCGTCTGGATGTAATCAGGGGCGCTGTTCCACGGGATGGAACGCAGCCGGTCCCCCTCCGGCTCCGCCAGGGCACCGCCGGGCGTCAGGCCAAGGGCCAGAAGAATGCAAAACATCTTGCCCGCATGCAGGGTCATGGAAGCCTCCTTGTCCGGAATCGCGGCAGGCTCATTTAAGGCCGAAAAGCATCCCCCAATCAAGCCCTCACGGGACAGGCTTGGGGGATACGTACTCTTTTCGCCTGTGGTTTATTTGGCGGCCGGCTCTTTCCTGTCCGCGGTGCCATGCACCAGGCGTCCATCGGCGACAAAGCCATCGGCGCCGTCCAGCACCAGGCCGTAAGCGGCGCCCTTGTCCGGGTTGCGTTGCAGGGTCTTGACCGGCTCGGCCGTGCCGTCGGAGCGCAGCAGAAGGTCATCCAGGCGCAATCCCGCCGCTGTGACCTTGCCGCGGCCTTGCGTGGCGAATTCATGATTGGCCGTCACCGTGACCCCGTTGACGGTCACCATGGGCATGCCCGGCGTGACGGTGACTTTCTTCACGCGGGCCGGGATCATGTTCTTGGTGTTGCCGGAGGCAAAACCCATCACCATGTCGCCCGCCTTCAGCTTTTCAATCGGCAGGCTCTTGCCGCCTTTCATCAGCACGCGCGTCGCGGACGCCACGCAATCAACGGGCGCCGGGCAAGGGGGACCGACGCACACCACCTCCTGCAGGCAGGTCAGGGCGCGTTCCGAGGCGGCGATGCGGGTATCGCCGTTGCACTGGCTGCAATCCACGTCCAGGCCGAGCGAGGTTTCACAGTTGCGCTGGGCCGTCACGACCACCGCGCTGTTGCAGGGGACGCTGATCCTCCCGCAAATGCTGGTATCCAGCGGCCGGCCGGGGAAACTGTTCAGGAAATCGGCGGCGACGGCGTTGCCGTACCATTTGCCGTAACGGCGCTCGCATTCCTGCACCGTCACGCCCGTGGGCAGATGGTTGTAGAAACTGGAGAACTCGGTCGGCGTGCGGTTGGGAACGAAATAATCCTTTTCATAGGTGTTTTTCACGTCGTTGCAACCGTACTCGAAATCCTCGTAGCAGGGCTCGAAACACATGCCGTCCTTGTCCATGAAGACTTCGTCCTTGTCGATATTGCAGACCGTGCTTTGCGTGGCCTTCTTGCATTTTTCGTCAAGCTCCACCACCTTGCGGCCCGAAGTCCCGGACGAGGGGCAGGGCACCAGGCACAGCGTCTTGTCGCCCACCTGGGTGTTGATGGCGAAATGCGCGTCCGTATGGAGGCGGAAGCCTTCGCCTTCGCCCATCATCGCGCCCTTGGCGCGGGTGAATGTTTCCTTGTTGAAGCGGTCGAGGTTATAGGCGTCCTCCTCCGGCCAGCCGCCGGGATGCTCCACCACCGGGCGCCAGATGTCGCGCAGATAGCGCAGCGTGCCGTCCCACTGGAAAAACTTCACGCAGACACCGCCGTTTTCGGCGATCTCTTCGGCATTGCAAAGCGACGCCTTCTCATGCAGCGTCACCGCCAGCACCAGGCCGAAGGACGGATTGGGCGCCAGCGAACGGCCGGCGGGCAGCCCGGCGGGATGGTAGAAATTCCACGCCCCGGCGCGGCTGTTCCAGATCGGGTCAAACACGTCGCGGAAAAGCAGCGGACACTGGTCATAGGTCGCGTCGCAATAATCCAGGCAATCGGTGTTGTCGGCCGCGCGGGAGGGACAGGTGGCGCCTTTGGGTTTTTCCGTCTTGATCTGGGTCAGGCCCGGCTCGCGCTTGACGAAGCTCCACACATAGCAATCGTTGCCGACGCAAGGCAGGGCGTCGCAACTGGGATTCGAGCGGTTGCGCAGCGCTTTCAGGTCGACCGTGTAGTCGGTCAGGCCGTCGCTGTTGGTGTCGTTGAAATACACTTCGATCTCGGAGGGAGAGACACTGTCGTCGGCGCATGTCTCCAGCGCGCGGGTGATGGCTTCCTTCACCGAATGTTGCGTGGGCTCAAGGGCTCCCCATACGCTGACCCAGTCGATTCGTTGCTTGGGCAGCGGCGCGGCGGCGGCGGGAAAAGCGGCGCATGCCAATCCGAGCATGCCAAGGAACAGGAAGAATCCTCTCAAAACAGGTGCACGCATTTTCGACCTCCGGGAGAAATTCTGGGCGCATTATAGGGATGGAGCGGTAAACAGGCTCCGAATGTTGTCCGGCTTTTGTATTAAATGCAGGCTATTCTTAAAAAATCATTTACCGTCCCCTTGACATAAATCAAACAGCCTCGAAAGGATCGCGGCGCAGGATCATGTCCTCGCGCTCCGGCGAGGTGGAGATCATGGCAAAAGGCGCGCCCACCAGCTCTTCCAGACGTTTCACATAGGCGGCGGCCTCCTTTGGAAGGTCCTCGAAGGAACGCAGGCCGCGCGTGCTGGTTTTCCAGCCCGGCAGGGTCTCGAACACCGGCTCCACCGCGGCCTGCCCCGGCATGTCGGCCGGAAAAAGCTCGCATTCCCTGCCGTCCAGACGGTAGGAGGTGGCGATCCTGACCGTATCGAATTGGTCCAGCACGTCCAGCTTGGTCAGCACCAGGCTGTCGATGCCGCCCACCTGCACCGCCTGACGCACCATCGTGGCGTCGAACCAGCCGCAACGCCGCTTGCGCCCCGTCACCGTGCCGAATTCGTGACCGAGCTGGCCCAAGCGGTCGCCGTCCGCGCCCTTGTCCTCGGCCGGAAACGGGCCCGCGCCGACGCGGGTGGTATAGGCCTTGCAAATGCCAAGTACCATGCCGGTCTGTTTCGGGCCAAGGCCCGTGCCGGTCGCGGCCTGTCCCGCCACGGTATTGCTGGAGGTGACGAAGGGATAGGTGCCGAAATCGATATCCAGCATGACGGCCTGCGCGCCTTCGAACAGGATGCGCTTTCCTTCCAGCGCCTTTTGGCCCAGAAGGCGCCAGACGGGCTGCGCGTAGGGCAGAAGCGTTTTGGCAAGCCGCATCAGGCGGGAAAGCGCCTCTTCCAGATTGGCCTCCGGCTCGTTATAGCCGCGCAACAGAAAATTATGATGCTCCAGAACCCCTTCCAGCTTGCGCCGCGTTTCGGTTTCGTCGCGGAGATCGCACAGGCGGATCGCCCGCCGTCCCACCTTGTCCTCATAGGCGGGGCCGATGCCGCGCCCGGTGGTGCCGATCTTGCCCGCGCCGCGGACGGCTTCGCGCGCCCGGTCGATGCGGCCATGGCTTGGCAGGATCAGGCAGGCGTTCTCGGCCACCGCCAGATTGCCGGGCGTGACGGCAACGCCTTTTTCGGCCAGACGGCCGATTTCGTCGACGAGCGCCTGCGGATCCACCACCACGCCGTTGCCGATCACCGACAGCTTGCCGTCGCGCACGACGCCGGACGGCAGCAGGCTGAGCTTGAATTCCTGGTTGCCGATCACCAGCGTGTGGCCGGCATTGTGGCCGCCCTGGAAGCGCACCACCACGTCGGCGCGCGCCGAGAGCCAGTCGACCACCTTGCCCTTGCCCTCGTCGCCCCACTGGGCGCCCACGACCGTGACATTCGCCATGCGGATTCTCCGGCCCGCCCCGCCGGAATGGAGGGGAGCAAGGCAGCCCCAATTAACCAGCGGACCGGCAAAAGAACAAGCCGGCGCATGTGATTCTGTGGAATCTATCCTTGCGCCAATGCCGGCACGCCTGTTCTCCGGTCGGCGGCGGGCAAGGGTCTTGCCGCGGCATGTTCCGAAGCGGGGGAAGGGAATTCGGTTTCGGGTAGTGTCTCACTTTGAAAATCACCCCCGCGACGGCGGGGGTCCCATTTGATTAAAAACAATGGGATGCCCGCCGGAGCCTGCCCCCGCGCAGGCGGGGGCGGGGGTGAAGGTCCGTGCTTTTGGGATGAGTTATTTCATAAGACGGTTGGTATAAGATCGCCCAGGCGAGTAATTTGGTAGTGTCTCACTTTGAAAATCACCCCCGCGACGGCGGGGGTCCCATTTGATTAAAAACAATGGGATGCCCGCCG
>JANQEX010000072.1 GCA_028278105.1 Alphaproteobacteria bacterium
CGCCGAAGCTTTGCGGAGGCGGAGAAGCCGGAATCCAGCAACCGCCGGAGGCGGTTGCATGAAGCCTCCGGCTTCATGCTGGACCCCGGCTGGAGCTTGCCCCTGCGAAAGCAGGGGCCGGGGTGAGAAGTTGTTTTTTCGAGTAAAAAACCTGCTTAATTGAGTTCAGACCCTAGTTTAAAAAAACATCATGCCCGCGCAGGCGGGCATCCCAGCCCGCGCCGCGAGCCGGGTAGACAGGCCCCGCCCGCGGGGGAATAATAGGAATCGTTTTCCGTGATTCGCATTCCTGATGAACGAAGCCGACATCATTGACATTGGCCGCGAGGCCATCCTGGTGATGACCCGAATCGCCGGGCCGACCTTGCTGGTGGGGCTGCTGGTGGGCGTTCTCGTGTCGCTGATCCAGACCGTCACGCAAATCCAGGAAGCGACGCTGGCTTTCGTGCCGAAGCTGGCCTGCATCGGCCTGATGCTGCTGGTTTCCCTGCCCTTCATGGTTTCCACCCTGACCTCCTTCGCCGAGGGCCTGGCCGGGCGCATCGTGGCCATGGCTCCGCCGTCGCCGCCGCAAACCCATGGCACTTGACCTGGCCACGCTTCTGGAAGGGCATCTCTTTGCTTTCCTCCTTATTTTCTGCCGCGTGGGCGGCATGTTCATGGTCATGCCGGGCCTTGGCGAGCAGTTCGTGCCCGTGCGGGTGCGCTTGCAGGCCGCCCTGGGCTTCAGCCTCGTGCTTTTGCCCTTGCTGATCCCGGCCCTGCCCGCGATGCCCGCCAGCCCCGCGAAGCTCGCGGGCATGATCGGCGCCGAACTGACGACCGGCATTTTTTTCGGGCTGATTCTTCGCCTTCTGCTCAGCGCGCTTGAGGTGGCGGGCATGTTCGCCTCGATGCAGATCGGCCTTTCCAACGCCATGATCCTGAATCCGGCCATGGCCAGCCAGGGCTCGGTGCCGGGCGCGCTGCTCGGCATGCTGGGCATTACGGTCCTGTTCGGATCGCATCTGGGCGACGACATGCTGCGCGCGCTGGCCGAAAGCTACAAAATCTTCCGGCCCGGCGTCCTGCTGCCGGTCGGCGACATGAGCCAGTATGTGGCCTGGTCCGTGAACGATGCGTTCACGCTGGCGCTGAAGCTGGTGGCTCCTTTCATGATTCTCGGCATCGTTTTTCAGATCTCGGCGGGCCTGATGGTAAAAATGATGCCGCAGATGCAGATTTTTTTCGTGGTCGTGCCGTTGCAGATTCTTCTGGGACTGTCCATCCTCGCCTTCAGCCTCGCGGCGCTCATTACCGTATGGGGCGACGGCTTCGCCATCGGCATGGCCCATCTTTTCAGCGGGGGGAGCGGCGTCGGCTTCTGACCGCCGCCCGCGCGAATCATGGCCGAGGACGACAAGGACGACAGCCAAAAAACCGAAGACCCCACGCAGAAAAAGCTGACCGAGGCGCGCCAGGAAGGCAATCTGCCGCTCAGCCGCGACATGTCCACCTGGTTCCTGTTATTGGGGATTCTTCTCGCGGTTTCCATCGTCCTGCCCCATTTCATGCCCCAGGTCGTCGCGCCCATGACGGCCCTGCTGGCCAAGGCGGGCGAGATTGAGGTGAACGCCACCAATTTCCAGGCGATCATGGGCGCGGCGTTCGGAGCCATTGCCGGGCCGCTGATGGCGATCCTCGCCATCCTGCTTCTGCTGGGCCTGACGGGCTGGATGGTGCAGACCGGGCCGACATTCAACGTGACCCTGCTGCGCATCAATCTCAACAAGCTGAATTTCATCACCGGGCTTAAAAAGCTGTTCGCGTTCAACTCGGTGTTCGAGCTGCTGAAAGGCCTGGTCAAGGTCGCCCTGATGGGATACGTGACCTATATCCTGCTCAAGCCCGTCTTCCTGAACATCGACGGGCTGATCGGCCTCGACAAGTTCGGCATCATCAAGACCGCGCATGACCTGGCCGGACAGATTTTCTTCACGATCTTTCTGGTTTTCTCGGCCGTGGCAATCGGCGACCTGATCTACCAGCGGTTCACCTGGTTCAAGAACCTGCGCATGACCAAGCAGGACGTGCGCGAGGAATTCCGCCAGACCGAGGGCGATCCGCACATCAAGTCGCGCATCCGGCAAATCCGCAACGAAAAGGCGCGCAAGCGCATGATGGCCGCCGTGCCGAACGCCGACGTGGTGGTGACCAATCCCACCCATTACGCCATCGCCCTGAAATACGAGCCGGGCAAGACCGCCGCGCCCGTGGTGCTGGCCAAGGGACAGGACCTCATCGCCCTGAAGATCCGCGAGGTCGCGGAAGAGCATAAAATCCCGCTGGTCAGCAACCCGCCGCTGGCCCGCACGCTCTACGCCACGGTGGAGATCGACGACGAGATTCCGCCCCAGCATTACCAGGCGGTGGCCGAGATCATCTCCTACGTCCTGCGCCTGAAACGCGCGGCGGGCGGCGAAAGAGCGGCGCGTTAGAGCCGTACCCCTTAATTTCCATACACCTCACTCCGAAAGCATTGACCGTCACCCCCGCGACCCGTCTTCGCTAAAGCTACGCCGGGCCTTTTTGCAAGTGCGCCCTGCGTAGCCGAAGGCGAAGCAGGGAGGCGGGGGTCCACGCTTTTAATCTTTTGATTTATTTGGATTTCAAGCGTGGATGCCCGCCGTCGCGGGCATGACGGGTTGTTTTGTGCGTGTGTCCGTTCATAAATTTGTTCGGCATTATTTGGATAGAAAGCAAATGGGATTCCGGGGCACGGCAGAAAGGCAGCCTTGCCCAGAACGTTCATCGGGTCTTTTTAATGATCCGGGTTAATGACCCATTGAACCTAGAGCCACCAGCGGGGCAAGGAGCGGGATATTTCCCCCAAACGATATTCCGGCCGCTGTGGAACAGCGCCGGGCGCGGGCGCGGGAAAATTCTCCTTGATGAACTCCGCCAGAAGCCCTGCAATCTCTTGCACGTTTTTCTCGTCCGCCAGCATGTCGTTTCTTATTTCCACCACCAGATGGGGACGGCCCGCGTCGGCATGAAGATTAAGCGTGAAAGCCTGGACTTCCTTGAGGGAATAAGGCGCGTTGTCGCCGATGGTCCAATCGGGTTTTTTCCGCTGCAAAAATTCAATCAGCTTCCTTGCGTTTTTTTCATCGTTTTTCCAGCAGACGCCCATCTGCCACGGCCGCCGGGTGTCCCCGCCTTCCAGCCTGGGCGAAAAACTGTGCAGGCAAACAAAAAGCGTGGGCACGCCAAAACGCGCATCCAGTTCCATCAGCTTGCGCGCCACGGTCACATGGAAAGGCCAAAACAACTCCCTCTCGCGCTGCCGCCGCGCGGGCAACGCCAAGTCCCTGTTGCCCGGAATAACCGTTCCGTCGCTCTGCTCGCGGAGAAGATGGGGATCATCCGGCGCGCGGTTGCACTCCACGGCCAGACGGGAATAACGGGCCAGCACGGCATCCGCGCCCAGTTCTTCGGCCACCCGCAGCGTCAGGGATCCGGCGCCGGGATCGAAAGCGATATGTCTTTCAAGGTCGGCGGGACTCAGGCCCAAACCGTCCAGCTTCTCCGGGACACGGTTGCCGGCATGCTCGCAAGCCAAAAGCACCGGCCTTTGCCCGTTCCCCCTGATATCGAAAACGGGCGGCGGCTCTCCCTTTGACAATAACGGTTCCATGAATGACTGCATGGCCTGTCTTTAATGATTCTTGCTGCTATGATTGAGAGATTACCATGCCGGGCGGCGCGTCCGCAAAACTTTCACGCGCGGCGCGTTCCGGCATCATGCGCTGAAAAAACGGCGTGGAAGGCCTTTCCCGCTCTTTTCTTGACCTGAAATTCACCTAAGATTTCGCGCATGAACAGGGATTCGCCGTCCACCCCTCCGCCCGGCACGGGCGACACGCTCGGCCTGCTGGCGCTGGCCGAACGGCAGGAAAGCTCCGGCCGCCAGCAAAGGCTGATGGTGGCGGCGGCGGCCACGGGGCTTCTGGTCCTGGTGACGCTGGGCGGCATCGTGCTGGCCGGGCTGGGCCTTGAGCCCGAAAAAGGCGCCGGTGGACTTTTGATCGCTCTTTCCGTCCTTGTTCTCGGCCTGATCGCCGGCCGCAATCTTTACAAGCTTTTCCGCCTGTCGCATGTCGAGGCCGTTCTGGGCCACGCCTTTCAGGCGGCGATCAGCCCGCAGGTGATCGTCGACCCGCAGGGGCGCGCCGTGGTGGCGAACCGCGCCTGGCATTCCTGGATCGGCCGCGACCAAGATCACGCCGAAGCGGCGCTGGCCGCCAAATTCGGCGAGAACGCCGCCGTCGCGGCCGAATTCCAGCGCCTGCGCAAGACGGCGCGGTCGAACCAGCCGGGGCTGGCCGAGCTTCCGGTCCTCAAGGGCGGACGCATCAGCGAATGGCGGCGGGTGATCGTGCGCCCGCTATCGCAAAATTATATCGTCTGGCGCTTCGAGGACGTCAGCGAGCGCAAGCGCGCCGAGCAGGCGGTGCGGGAGGAAAAGGCCAAGCTGGTTGATTTCATGGCTCATGCGCCGGTCGGCATCTATTCGGTGGACCAGACGGGGCGTTTCCGCTTCGTCAACCGCACGCTGGCCGACTGGCTGGGCTGCGCCATGGACGAGCTGACCGGCGGCAGCCTGAAGCTTCACGACATTCTTGCGCAAAGGCTGGAGGGCGTGGCGCCCTACGCCGTGAGCGCCGGGCCGGAAGGCCATTTGCGCGGCGACGCCTTCATGCGCAACCGCGCCGGCGAAAGCTTCCCCGTCGCCATCACCCAGACCGTGGTGATGAACGAGGACGGCAAGGCGCTGCGCACCCGCTCGATTGTGCGCGATCTCCGTCCCGAAAAATCCTGGCAGGAAGCGCTGTCGCTTTCCGAGCAGCGTTTCCAGCGCCTGTTCGCCGAGGCTCCCATCGGCATCGCCCTGCTCAAATCCTCGATGATCGTCGAGGAATGCAACGAAACCCTCCTGCGCCTCATCAGCCGCCCGCGCGACGCGGTGCTGAAGCGCAATTTCGTGGCGCTCGTTCCCGAAGACCACCAGCCAGAGGTTCTCGCCCGCCTCACCGCCGTGGCCGGCGGGAAGGACGCGCAAAAACCGCTGGAGCTGCGCGGCTTCGGCGATCCCGGCGCCTCCGTCATCCTTCACGCCAAAAGCTTCGCCTCCTCCGGCAACGGGGGCGAGGCGGGGCTGATGCTGTTTGTCGCCGACTACACCGAGCAGAAGCGCATGGAAGCGCAACTGGCCCATTCGCTGAAATTGCAGGCCATCGGCCAGCTGGCGGGCGGCGTGGCGCATGATTTCAACAATCTGCTCACCGCCATGATCGGCTTTTGCGACCTTTTGTTGCAGCGGCACAAGCCGGGCGACCAGTCTTTCGCCGACATCATGCAGATCAAGCAGAACGGCAACCGCGCCGCCAATCTCGTGCGCCAGCTTCTGGCCTTCTCGCGCCAGCAGACGCTGCAACCCAAGGTGCTGAGCGTGACCGACGTCCTGGCCGAGCTTGCCAATCTTCTGCGCCGCCTGATCGGCGCGCAGGTGGAGCTGAAGCTGGTCCACGGGCGCGGCCTTGGCCTGGTGAAGGCCGACCAGGGCCAGCTGGAGCAGGTCATCATCAACCTGGTGGTGAACGCGCGCGACGCCATGCCGCAGGGCGGGCAGATTCTCATCGCCACCTCAAGCCACCATCAGGAGCGGCCCGCACAAATGGTGCAGGACGTGATGACGCCGGGCGACTATGTGCGGATCGAGGTGAAGGATCACGGCATCGGCATCCCGCAGGAAAACCTGCAACGCATTTTCGATCCTTTCTTCTCCACCAAGGAAATCGGCTCCGGCACGGGCCTTGGCCTTTCCACCGTTTACGGCATCGTGCGGCAGACCGGCGGCTATATCGAGGTGCAAAGCGCCCTGAAGCACGGCGCCGCGTTCATTATCTATCTGCCGGTCCATGTGGAAAAGGAAAAGCCGGCCGGCGCCGTGGCGGACATGGGCGCGGAGAAACAGGCCGCCGACCTGACCGGCGCCGGCACCATCCTGCTGGTGGAGGACGAGGACGCGGTGCGCGTTTTCGGCGCGCGGGCGCTGCGCAACAAGGGTTACCATGTTCTGGAGGCGCGCGGCGGGGAGGAAGCCCTGCGCGTGCTGGAGGAGCAGGACGGCAAGGTGGACCTTCTGGTCAGCGACGTGGTGATGCCGCAAATGGACGGGCCCACGCTGGTGCGTCAGGTCGTCGCCAAACGGCCGGACGTGAAAGTGATCTTCATTTCCGGCTACACCGAAGACAAGTTCCGCGAGCAGTTGAAGGAAGGCGAAGTCGTGCACTTCCTGCCCAAGCCCTTCAGCCTCAAGCAACTCGCCGGCAAGGTGAAAGAGGTCCTCACGGGAGAGGTGGATGAGTAGTTACGGCTGTAGCGCTTTCGGATTCATGGCTCCAAGCATTGTCTCACGAATTCTCTTTGCTTGATCCACCTGTCCTCTTTCATGTTTGTTAAGCGTTTCTTCTTTCGTCTTTCTCGCAACCCCTTGATATTCATAGAAGCCTCCTCCCGCACTCAGAAACAAGCCTTCTGCATATCGTGGTTCACGGACGCTCCACTTCCCTTGCGAGTCATGACAAATTAAGGCCCTTTCACCGACAGGCGAAGGAGGAAAATGAGTGAAGCAAACTTCAGTGCGCTCCCCCAAAGGAGCTGATGGCCCGTAGTTCCACAGCTTTCCAGTGTATCTGCCAAACTCGCCGGCAATCAATTTGAGCTTCTCGTTATCAAGTCCTAAAACAGGTGCGGCAGGAGATCCGGCTCTTTCTTTTGCTGTCAACCTTTGCTCTGAAAGCTCCTTCAGTATGGCAACGTTCGATTTATCTTCTATTGTAAATGGCTTTTCTCCTTCGGATGGCTCCCCCGGCACCCGCTTCTCACCTTCGCCATACAGGCGCTCGAATACAAAACCAGCCGGTCCATTGTTGACCACCGTGTCAACCCGCTGGCCGGTGACGGGGTCAGTGGACGTTTGCTGTGCTTTATATGTGGAAGAAAATTTGCCATAAGGTGTGGAAACACACTTCCAATGGTAGATATGGTCGGGTTTAACCGTCCATGCGCCTGCAACTCCAAATTTTTCATTAAGATCATTCTGGATCCTTCGTGCGACAGCTTTCGGATCTTCACGATCTTCACAGTGGGAATCAAAGGGCCACTTATTAACAAGCTCTCCCATAAGACCCACCCTTTGAACCACGGGTGGGTTTTCGGCCGGCGGCGTTGTGGTGGATTGCGCGGGGGCGACAGCTAACGCGGCGGCAAGGGCCTGAGGGACAAACATGGGAGCTTCCTTTCGTAAATCCAGTTCCGGTAAACAACCATTCCTAACAAATGTAGCAAAAAATATTGAAAGTAAAAAACCGGCGGGCATGGTTAAGGCTGTCTGTCTGGAAAACAACTCCGCCGGAAGAGGGCCCTGAATCTCCCCAAAAAAATACCGCGACATATTTAAAATTTCTGTCTTACCCTTTCTTCACCTCCCACCTGGAGCCGCACAGGCAATATGAACAAATGCGCTTCCACGAGTAGAGCCTGGTACGCCGCCGTTGCCGCTGTACTGGCCTTGACGCTGGTCCAGCTTGTCCGCACGGCATGGATTTGCGACGATGCCGCCATCACCTTCCGCGTGGCGCTGAATTTTCTGCATGATCATCAGCCGGTCTTCAATCCCGGCGAGCGGGTGCAGGCCTACACCCACCCCCTGTGGTTCCTGCTTTTGTCCGAACTGACGCTTGTGACAAAAAACACTTTCCTTTCGGCGCATGTCCTCTCCATCTTCTTTTCCATGGCGGCGATGGCGCTCCTGCTTTTGCGCGTCGCCAAGGGTTTCGGGCCGGGCGTCTTCGCCGCTTTCGCGCTTCTGGCCAGCAAGGCCCATGTGGATTTCGCGGCCTCCGGCCTTGAAAATCCCCTTTCCGGCTTTCTGATCCTGCTGGCGGTTCTTGCGGCCGCCCAAGCCATGGAGCGCGCGGGCTTTCCGTCTTTATGGAAATTCTTCGCCACCGGCGCGCTGCTCTACCTTGCCCGCCCGGACCTGATCCTTCTTTTCGCCCCGCTGGCGGCCTGTTTTGTATTCCGCCGGGCGCGCCCGGCGGAGGGCCGAAAGCCCGTCCCGGCGATTTTCGCCTTGCTGGCGGGAGCCCTGCCCGCCCTGCTGTGGACCGGTTTCGCCCTTTATTATTACGGCGCGCCCTTTCCCAATTCCGCCTATGCCAAGCTGGGCACCGGCATTCCCCTGAGCGAAAGCCTGTGGCGCGGCGGAATTTATTTCATGGATTCCCTCACGCGCGATCCGCTGACCCTGTTCCTGACCGGCTACGGCATCGTGCGCGGCTTTATCGCGCGCGGCGCCGACAGGGCGCTGGCCGTGGGCATTCTCCTTTACCTCGTTTACATCCTGCTCATCGGCGGCGATTTCATGTCGGGCCGCTTTTTTGGGCCGCCGCTGGTCCTGGCGGCGGCGATCATCGCCCGCACGCCCTTGCCAGGGAAGACGTTTCCGGTTCTGGCGGGCGTGGCCGTTCTTCTTGCCCTGCTGAACGCGCCGGAAACGGTTCTGGGCCGGCTTGAACGCCAGACCGAAGTGCCGGTGACCGGCATCACCGACGAGCGCGCCTATTATTTCCATCAATCCGGCCTTTTGAATCAGGATGCAAAAAGCTTTCTGCCCCAAAGATGGAGGGACGGCCGGAACAAGGTCCTGACCGCCTGCGGCGGGCTCGGCGAAAAGGGGCTGAAGGCGGGGCCCAGCGCGCACATTATCGATGTGTGCGGGTTGGCCGACCCGCTCCTGGCGCGGCTTCCCGCGGCGGGGGAAAAGCCGCGCTGGCGCACGGGGCATTTCATCCGCCGCATGCCGAAGGGATATGAGAAAAGCGTGGCGGCGGACGCGAACCTCATCAAGGACAAGGCCACGCGGCGTTATTATGAATCCATCCGCAGGATCACGCGCGGGCCGCTGAACGATCCCGGCCGCTGGGAGGAAATCCTTCGCCTCAACCTGGGCCGGATTGAAAAGCCCGATCTGGATTATTACAGGCGCGGCGGCGACGTCTTCGTCCCGCCTTCGTAAGCGCGCGCCAGCCAATAGATCCTGTTTCAAAGCCTTTTCCGGTCAGGTTGGCCTTGATTAAGAAAGGCGGCAAGGCTGGAAAAATCTGAAAGCCCCTCCCTATGGGAAGGGTTTGGGGAGGGTTCAAACAGGAAAAGATCATCGTCGGTTTCAACCCCTCCCCCAACCCCTCCCCCAGCCCTTCCCATAGGGAGAGGAGTCCGATGATCCTAACTCTGGCAGGTATTTTCTCAACAGGGCCAACCTTACCAGGAAAAGCTCCAAAAGAACTTTTCCGATGAATCATACCAACGGTCTTATGAGATGACTCACCGGCGCTACCCCTTGTCACCCCCGCGAAGCCGGGTCGCGGGCATGACAGCGGTCGGGCTGTTCGGGTTCATTGGCTTCAAATATTATACTGCGGAGCCTTCGGACTGGCGGCGGCGGCGTGGATCGAGGCAAACTGGTGCGGACCGTCTTTTCCTGAGCGTGTAACCTGGGCGGGCCTGTTGGGCTGGACCGGCCCGCCTTCCAAAGGATTCGTCATGCCTCCTGCACCGCCGAAGGCGATCTCTACATCAGATATTGCCTTTGTTCCTTTTGGAACCGTATGCATCATTCCTCTCCCTCTCTATACTCTCACATCTAAGTGAAAATAATTTAACATGAGTTTAATTTCATTATGGTTAATGCGGCCTGAACTGGCTTCGTGAGCCTCTTTTCTGTGGATTTCTTCCGGCCGCTTTCGCGGCAGCATTTCTTTCGCTGTTGTACAGACGGGCATGGGAAAAAGAACAAAAAAAGAACTTGCATGCAAGAACAAAACATGAATAATGGAAAAATCCTTCCGGCATAACCCCTTCCCATCGTGAGGTTTCCCATGTCCAATCCCTCCCTCAAGGTCGTCGCATCCGAAAAAGGCAAAGGAGACACCATGGACCGCGCGCATGGCGCCGAACGCCAGCGGGCGCTCGACGCCGCCCTCACGCAGATCGAACGCGCCTTCGGCAAGGGCTCGATCATGAAGCTCGGCGCGGGCGGCCGGCCCGTGGAGACCGAGGTGGTGTCCACCGGCTCGCTCAGCCTCGACATCGCGCTCGGCATCGGCGGGCTGCCGCGCGGCCGCGTGATTGAAATCTACGGGCCGGAAAGCTCCGGCAAGACCACCATGGCGCTGCATGTGGTGGCCAATGCCCAGAAGACGGGCGGGTCCTGCGCCTTTATCGACGCCGAGCACGCGCTTGATCCCGTTTACGCCCGCAAGCTGGGCGTGAAGGTGGAAGACCTTCTCATCTCCCAGCCCGACACGGGCGAGCAGGCCCTGGAGATCGCCGACACCCTCGTGCGCTCCGGCGCGCTCGACGTGCTGGTGGTGGACAGCGTCGCCGCCCTCGTGCCCAAGGCCGAGCTGGAAGGCGAAATGGGCGAAAGCCATATGGGCCTTCAGGCGCGGCTGATGAGCCAGGCGCTGCGCAAGCTCACCTCGTCCATCGCGCGGTCGCGCTGCATGGTGATTTTCATCAACCAGATCCGCCAGAAAATCGGGGTGATGTTCGGCAATCCCGAAACCACGACCGGCGGCAACGCGCTGAAATTCTACGCCTCCGTCCGGCTCGACATCCGCCGCATCGGCGCGATCAAGGACAAGGATTCCGTCATCGGCAACCAGACCCGCGTCAAGGTGGTGAAGAACAAACTGGCCCCGCCCTTCCGCGTGGTGGAGTTCGACATCATGTATGGCGAAGGCGTCTCCAAGGCGGGCGAGTTGCTTGATCTCGGCCTTCAGGCCGGCACGGTGGAGAAATCGGGCGCCTGGCTGTCTTGCGACGGCGAGCGCATCGGCCAGGGCCGCGAAAACGCCCGCCAATACCTGAAAGACCATCCCGACATGGCCGAAGCCATTGAAAAGCAAATCCGCGAGCATGCGGGACAAGTGGCCGGCGTGATGATGGAGGGCGATCCCGCCGCCACGGAGGAAGAGGATTAACACCTCTCTCTCCCGGCGAAGGTGGAAGGGAGGGGTTAGGGGTGGTGTGTGTAACAGGGTCTGAAGGGTCACGAGGGTCGTGAGGGTCTTTTTTTGTTGACCCTGATGACCCTCCCGGCCCTCTCAACCCTTTTGCAAAACCCCACCCCTAGCCCCTCCCTTAAGGAGAGAGAAATCCGGTTTCTCTTTCCCGTAAATTATTCATGGCCTGTTTCTTGACTCTTCCACGCCCTTCAGCCCATTCTGGAGGGCTTTTTTTTTATTGAAGGACAGGCGAAAAATGGCCGGGCAACCCTATCACGACCGCGACGGCTCCATCTGGTTCAACGGGCAAATGGTGGACTGGCGCGCGTGCAATCTTCATGTGCTCACCCATTCCCTGCATTACGGCGGCGCGGTTTTCGAGGGCGAGCGCGTCTACGGCGGCAATGTCTTCAGGCTGCGCGAGCATACCCAACGCCTCATCGATTCCGCCAAAATGCTGGGCTACGACATTCCCTACACCGCCGGGCAGATCGACGAGGCCACCAATGCCGTGATCCGCGCCCAGAACATCACCGACGGCTATGTGCGCCCCGTCGCCTGGCGCGGCAGCGAGATGATGGGCGTGGCGGCGCAGAAAAGCACCATCCATCTGGCCATCGCCGCATGGGAATGGCCGAGTTACTTTGACCCCGAAGCGCGGGCCAGAGGCATCCGCCTGACCCTGAGCCGGTGGAAGCGCCCTTCGCCGGAAACCGCGCCGGTCAAGGCCAAGACCTCCGGCCTCTACGCCATCTGCACCCTGGGCAAGCACGAGGCCGAGAGCCGGGGCTTTCACGACGCGCTGATGCTGGACTGGCGCGGACGGGTGGCCGAGGCCACGGGCGCGAATTTTTTCATGGTGAAGAACGGCGAAATCCACACGCCGGTGCCCGACTGCTTTCTGGACGGCATCACCCGCCGCACGGTGATCGAACTTGCCCGGCGGCGTAACATCCCGGTGCATGAGCGCGTCATCCTGCCCGCCGAGCTGAAAGACGCGGAAGAAATTTTCCTCACCGGCACGGCGGCCGAAGTCACCGCCGTGGGGCAGATCGACGATCTGACTTTCAAGGCCGGACCCGTCGCCGCGCAGCTTGGCGCGGATTACGCCGCCGAGGTACGCGGGAAAATGGAAAAGGCCGCTTAGGTCCAAGCGGCATTCAACAACACGAGCATTCCCGCGCCCGGCTTTGCCTGCGGCACCGCCGAGGTCTTGGCGCACCCGTCGCGCCGAAGTTTTTGCGTAGGCGAGGCGCGGGAGTGTTCGTCTGATTTGTCCCATAAATCCCGCATGACGCCGCATCTGCATTGTTTCTTTTTCGTTACATTCCCCCTCAAGACTCGCAATTCATCCACAGGCCTGCTATTTTCGCCTCCCCCCCGCCCAGTTCCCGAAAGGGCCACGGAGCTTGTCCAGGAATGTCAGCGTCAGCCGAACCCGCCGCGCGTTTTTCATTTCTTTCCGGGGCGAACGCCGATTTCATTGCCGAGCTTTACGCCCGTTACCTGAAAGATCCTTCCTCCGTCACGCCGGACTGGGGCGTGTTTTTCAAGGAATTGAACGACGAGGCCCCCATTCTGGCGGCCGAGATGCGCGGCGCCGCCTGGGCGCCGGCCCCCCCGCCGCGGGTGATCGGCAGCCGTCAGGCCATTGAAACCGTCAAAACGCCTGCCGCCGCGCCGCGCCCGCGCCCCGAACCTGCTCCGGTGGAAACCGAAAGCGGGGCGCTGTTCACCGCCCGCCAGAGCGTGCGCGCCCTGATGCTGATCCGCGCCCACCGCGCCGTGGGGCACATGATGGCCGATCTGGACCCTCTGGGTCTCAAAAAACCCGCCCTGCTGCCCGAATGCGACCCCGCCTTCTGGGGCTTCACCGAGGATGATTACGACCGCCCCATTTTCATCGACGGCGTGCTGGGACTGCAATCGGCCACCTTGCGGCAGATCATCGATGTCTGCCGCACCACCTATTGCCGCAACATCGGCTATGAATTCCTGCACATTCAGGATCACGGCCACAAGCAATGGATTCAGGAGCATATCGAGGGCCTCTGCCCCCGCTTCGACCGTGACCGCCGCCGCCGCATCTATGAGCAACTGGTGATGGCCGAGGGGTTCGAGAAATTCCTTGCCGCCAAATTCTCCGGCACCAAGCGCTTCGGCGTGGAGGGGGCGGAATCGCTGATTCCGGCGCTGCTGGTGATGCTGGAGCGCGGAGCCGAGCTGGGCGCGGATGAATTTGTGCTCGGCATGGCCCATCGCGGACGGCTGAACGTTCTGGCCAATATTCTGCGCAAGCCCTATGCCGCCGTTTTCGCCGAGTTCCAGGGCGCGCCCGCCTATCCCGATTCCGTGCATGGATCGGGCGACGTGAAATACCATCTCGGCACAAGCTGTGATATCGAAACCGGCGGCAAGACGCTGCATCTCAGCCTCAGCCCCAACCCGTCGCATCTGGAATACGTCAACCCGGTGGTGGCGGGGCGCGTGCGCGCCAAGGCCGAGCAGCGCGCCGGCAAAACGCAGGCCCTTGCCGACAGCGACTTCACCCGCGTGGCCGGAATCCTCATCCATGGCGACGCCGCCTTCGCCGGACAGGGCGTGGTGGCCGAAACCATGGAACTGGCCGGGCTTCGCGGCTACCGCACCGGCGGCACGGTGCATGTGGTGGTCAACAACCAGATCGGCTTCACCACCACTCCCGAATACGCCAAATCCACTCCCTACTGCACCGACATCGCCAAATCGATGGTGTGCCCCATTTTCCACGTCAACGGCGACAATCCCGACGCGGTGGTCCATGCCGCGCGGCTGGCCATCGAATTCCGCCAGCGCTTCAAGCGCGACGTGGTGCTGGAGATCGTGTGCTACCGCCGCCAGGGCCATAACGAAGGCGACGAGCCCGCCTTCACCCAACCCGCCATGTACAAGGTGATCCGCTCGCTTCCCACCACGCGGGAAATCTACGCCAAAAAGCTGGTGCGCGAGCATGTCCTGCGCGAGCCGGAGGTCGAGCAGATCCGGAAAGATTTCCACGCAAGGCTTGAGGCCGATTTCGCCGCGTCCGCCACCTACCGCCCCAACCGGGCCGACTGGCTGGAAGGCAAGTGGAGCGGCATGGAAGCGCCCAGGGCCAATCGCGGCGACAACACCGCCACCGCCTGCGGCGAAGACATTCTCAGGGAAGTCGCGCGCGGCATCACCCGCGTGCCGGACGGCTTCGCCCTCCACCCCAGGATCGCCCGCCAGTTCGAGGAAAAGGTCCGCATGGTGGAAACGGGCGCGGGCATCGACTGGGCCACGGCCGAAGCCCTGGCCTTCGGCGCGCTGGTGCTGGAAGGAACCCATGTGCGCCTTTCCGGGCAGGATTGCGGGCGCGGCACGTTTTCGCAGCGCCATGCCGCGGTCTACGATCAGGAAACCGGCGCGCGCCATATTCCGCTTCGCCATATCCGCGCGGGCAACCAGGCCCCGTTCGAGGTTCATGACAGCCCGCTTTCGGAATCGGCGGTGCTGGGTTTCGAATTCGGCTACAGCACGGCCGAGCCCAACGCGCTGATCATGTGGGAAGCGCAGTTCGGCGATTTCGCCAACGGGGCGCAGGTCATCATCGACCAGTTCGTCTCCTGCGCCGAGGCCAAATGGCTGCGCATGTCGGGCCTGACGCTGCTTCTGCCGCACGGCTATGAAGGCCAGGGGCCGGAGCATTCGTCCGGCAGGCTGGAGCGTTTCCTGCAACTCTCCGCGCAGGACAACTGGCAGGTGGCCAACTGCTCCACGCCCGCCCAGTATTTCCATATCCTGCGGCGGCAGGTTCACCGTTCCTTCCGCAAGCCGCTGGTGCTGATGACGCCCAAATCGCTGCTGCGGCACAGGCTGTGCGTCTCGCCGCTTTCCGGTTTCACGGACGGCAGCCGCTTTCACCGCGTCCTGCCGGACCCGGCGGCCGGCCTTGCGGCGCCCGAAAAAATCCGCCGCGCCGTGCTCTGCTCCGGCAAGGTCTATTACGACCTGCTGGAAGCCCGCGCGGCGCGGAAGATCAGCGACGTCGCCCTCGTGCGGGTGGAAGAGCTTTACCCCTTCCCCAAGGCCCCGCTGCTGGACCAGCTCCGCCAGTACCCGAATGCCGAGGTGGTCTGGTGCCAGGAAGAGCCGCAGAACATGGGGGCCTGGCATTATATCGACCGCCAGATCGAAACGGCGCTGAAAGAAGCCGGGCACGCCGCGCGCTGGCCCGCTTATGTGGGCCGCCCCCCGGCGTCGTCGCCCGCCACGGGACACATGAAGCACCATATCCGGGAACAATCCGAACTTGTTGAAAAGGCCATTCAATGACCCAGACCTCCGTTCCACCCGCAGGGCCCCGCGGCATGAGCGCCGAAATTCGCGTCCCCACCCTTGGGGAGTCCGTCTCCGAAGCCACCGTCGCCAAATGGCTGAAAAAAGCGGGCGACGCCGTCAAGGCCGACGAGCCCCTGGTGGAGCTTGAGACCGACAAGGTCACGCTGGAAGTCAACGCCGGCGCGGCCGGCGTGCTGGAGGAGATCGCCGCCCAGCAGGGCAGCAAGGTGAATGCCGGCGCGCTTCTTGGCAGCATCCGCCCCGGCAACGGCGTCGCGGCATCACCCGCGTCATCTGCGCCTGTTTTTTCGGCCATGCCTCCCCGCCCTGTTCCGGCCGCGCCGCCGGCGCTCACCCCGCCGCCCCCCGTGCCGCCGCCGCAGGACAATGCGCCCGCGGCCGCCCCGCCGCTTTCACCCGGTGTGCGCAAGATGGTGGGCGACAACAATCTTGATCCCGCATCCATCCCCGCCACCGGCAAGGGCGGGCGCATCACGTCCGGGGATATCGCGGATTACCTGAACGCGCCGAAAGCCGCGCCGGCGCCGGAGCCGGCGCAAATCCCCGCCGCGCCGGACGGTCCGCGCCCGCGGGCCGGCCTGGAACAGCGCGTGCGCATGACGCGCCTGCGCCAGCGCATCGCCGGGCGGCTGAAAGAGGCGCAGAACACCGCCGCCATGCTCACCACCTTTAACGAGGTGGACATGAGCCATCTGATGAATCTCCGCAAAATCCACGGCGAGAAATTCGAGAAGCGCCACGGCGTGAAGCTGGGCTACATGTCCTTCTTCGTGAAGGCCGTGATCCAGGCGTTGAAATCCTGCCCCGCCGTGAATGGCGAGATTGACGGCGAAGACCTCGTCTATAAAAACTACTACGATATCGGCGTGGCCGTGGGCACGCCGCAGGGCCTGGTGGTGCCGGTCCTGCGCGACGCGGACCGGCTGGCCTTCGCCGGGATCGAACGCGGCATCGGCGACCTGGCGCTGCGCGCGCGCGAGGGCCGCCTGACCCTGCCCGAACTGACCGGCGGCACCTTCACCATCACCAATGGCGGCATCTATGGCTCGCTGATGAGCACGCCGATCCTGAATCCGCCGCAATCGGGCATCCTGGGCATGCACAAGGTGCAGGAACGGCCCATGGTGGCGGGCGGGCAGGTTGTGGCAAGGCCCATGATGTATCTGGCCCTGTCCTATGACCACCGCATCATCGACGGACGCGAGGCCGTCAGCTTTCTCGTGAAGGTCAAGGAAGTGATCGAGGACCCGCAGCGGCTGATGCTTGAGATTTGATCCAGGCCGCGCCACGCGCAACCTTGCGCTCCGCGCGGGACACCAGATTAAGGAGCCGGAACCATGATCCGTTGGACAAAAATAAAACGCGTGGCCCTGGCCGGGTTGGTGTTCGGGCTGATCGTCGCAGGCGATGCGGCGTCGCATCATGCTCGCGCGGTCGACGCCGTTCGGATCGGAACCTTCTCGACGGCCATCGACTATGCGCCTCTGTACATTGCGAAACGGGAAGGCTGGCTGGATGAAGTGGCGCGGAAACATAATGTCACAATTGAGTACAGGCGCTTTGACACGCTGGCCGCAATCAATGACGCATTGGCGGCAAAAAAACTGGACATGATTGCGCAGGCGGACACGCCCGCGATCTATCAGACGGCCTCCGGAAACAAACTCCTTGAGATTGCCCCGTTCGCATCGTTGATCCAGGAGATAATTGTCGCACCCGGTTCCAGGGCTGAGGGCTTGGCAGACTTGAAAGGAAAGCGCATTGGAGTACTGTTTGGAAGCGGGTTCCATTATGGAGCAGTCAAGGGTATCGAAAAGCTTGGGCTTCCGCCGGATGCAATGACCCTGGTCAACCTGCCGCCGGCTGAAGCACGAGCAGCATTCGCCGCGAAGACAATCGACGCCTGGCTTATTTGGCCTCCTTTTGTCCAACAGGAGGTGGTTGGCGGCACAGGAAAGGCCATTCCCGGCGCGCGCGCGCGTGCAAACATATCATTATTCGCCCCCGAAGATTTTGTGAAGCAGAACGCGGCATTGGTTGCTGCCGTCTCCGGCGTGATGAAACGCGCGCAGGAATTTGCGCGGACTGACCCGCGGCAGGCTATCACGCTTGTCGCGGCGGAGACGGCGTTGCCGGAGCGTGTCGTCGCCATGGCTTGGTCGAAAATCGATTTCAGCCTAACGGCGGGTCCGGACGTTCTTCAGGAGATGAATGGCCAGGCCGGGTTTCTGTTTAAGGAAGGGTTCATTGCGCAGGAGGTTAAGTTCGCGCCGAGCTTCTTCCAAGGCTTTGGATCAAAATGAGCGCCGTCGTGGAGCCTGGTCGCGAAAATCGTTCCGGCGCTGCTCCCGGTTCGGGCGCATGGGTGGCGAAGGCAGCGGCGTTAAGCCGTGCCGCCGCTTTCCCGTTCGGCATATTCCTGTTGTGGGCCGCGGCGGCTTATTTTGCGTGGGTCCCTCGGCCTCTTCTGCCGCCGCCCGCCGAAGTCGTCGCACGGATTTTGGATCTATCGGTGTCGGGCGACTTGTCCCGGCACATCATCGCCAGCGGCACACGGCTAGCCGCCGGGATTGCCTTGGGAGGTATTCCAGCCGTGGGCATCGGCATTTTGGTGGGAATGTTCCGGCCATTCGAGGCGTTCGTGTCACCAACCCTAAGATTCCTCGCGCCGGTCCCCGTGCTTGCATGGATGCCCCTTGTGATTCTATTCTTCGGAATCGATGAAGCGGCGAAGATCGCGCTTCTTGCGGTCGGGGTGTTCTTTGTCATGTATTCGGCCACGTCTGGAGCGGTTCGTTCGATTGATAACAGGTTTATTGAGGTATGCCGACTCTACAACAAGAGTGTCGGCTTGACTGTCCGGCGAATCATTCTTCCGGCTTCCACGCCGACGATTTTGGATGGACTAAGGGCCGCCGTCGCTTTGTCGTGGATCATCTTGGTGGCCGCCGAAATTGTCACGGCCCGGAACGGGCTGGGCTGGCTGCTGTGGGACGCCCGTACCTTTGGCCGCACGGTCGATGCCTATGCCGCCATGATTGTTGTCGGACTCCTGGGGCTGGCCTCGGACATCCTGATAAGCGGGCTAAGGCGCAAAGTGAGCCACTGGCGTGGCGATTTCGGTGGGCTCTAGCATGAATGCCGTTCTAAAGGTTACGATTCGCGACAAGTGGTGGGCCCACACCGGAAAGCGCGTGTCTGTTCTTCAGAATATTGCCCTGCAGGTGGCTGCTGGCGAGAGCTTGGCGGTCATGGGGCCAAGCGGTGTCGGCAAGACGACGCTGCTAAGGCTCATCGCAGCCTTGGACGGCCACTTCGAGGGAGAAATCCTGGTAGACCAGAAGCCTCTGACAGAACCGGATGGCACAATACAAATGGTATTTCAGGATAATCGATTGTTTGATTGGATGACAGTCCGGCAAAACGTCTTGTTCGTTTGGGATCGTCCTGATGCCGGCAATATCCGCAAAGCCGATGAGTGGCTGTTCCGCATGGGGCTCGGCGAACGTGTTGATGCATATCCGCGAGAGCTTTCCGAGGGTCAGAAAAAACGCGTCGCTCTCACGCGGGCCTTGGTGCGGCCGCCGCGTGTACTGCTTCTCGACGAGCCCCTCGCCGGTTTGGATACCCCAACCGCTGATCGAATAGCTGCTGACCTCCGCAGAATTCAGCGCGAGTTTGGGTTCGCCTGTGTCGTCACGACGCATAACGTGATGGAAGCGGTGACGCTTTGCCAGGCGGTGCTTGTGCTGGATGGTCATCCGGCGACCACGCACGGTGCCCTGACGCTTGGCGATGTGGCGCATGACAGCAATCTCGCCGCCCAGGCCATCGGCACTGTAAAAGATATTCTCGTGCACGACAGATGACCCAGAAACGCCATGCCTGAAACCTCCTACGACCTCGCGGTGATCGGCGCCGGCCCCGGCGGCTATGTGGCGGCCGTTCGCGCGGCGCAACTCGGCCTGCGCGTGGCGGTGATCGAGATGCGCGGGTCGCTGGGCGGCGCCTGCCTGAATGTGGGCTGCATCCCGTCGAAAGCGCTTCTGACCGCTTCGGAAAAATATGCCGAGGCGCGCGGGAAGCTCGCGGCGTTCGGCGTGAAAACCGGCGCGGTGACGCTGGACCTTGCCGCGATGATGGACCACAAGGACAAGGTGGTGCGCGACAACACGGCCGGGATCGAATTCCTGTTCCGCAAAAACAAGATCGCCTGGATCCGGGGCAAGGGACGCATCGCGGCGGCCGGCAAAGTGACCGTCGCCGGCCCGGACGGCGCGGAGCAGGACATCGCCGCCAAAAATATCCTGATCGCCACGGGCTCCGGCAGCAGCGCGCTTCCCGGAATCACGATTGACGGGAAAAATATTGTCTCCTCCACCGGCGCGCTGGCCTTCGACGCCGTGCCGGAAAAGCTTGTGGTGGTCGGCGGCGGGGTGATCGGGCTGGAGCTGGGATCGGTCTGGATGCGCCTGGGCGCGCAGGTCACGGTTGTCGAATATCTGGACCGCATCCTGCCGGGCGTGGATGGTGAAGCCGCCGCCGCCATGAAAAAAATTCTGGAAAGGCAGGGCATGCGATTCCGCCTGGGCGCCAAACTGACGGCCGCGCAAAGTCATGAGCAAAACGTCACGCTTGCGCTGGAACCCGCGAGCGGCGGCGCGGCGGAAAAACTGGACGCCGGCAAGGTCCTGGTCTGCGTCGGCCGTACGCCCTATACCGAAGGGCTGGGGCTGGACACGGCCGGCGTGGCGCGCGACGCGAAAGGCCGCATCGCGGTGGACGCGCGTTTTCAAACGAATGTGCCGGGCATTTACGCCATCGGCGACGTGATTGCCGGGCCCATGCTGGCGCACAAGGCGGAGGACGAAGGCGTGGCCTGCGCCGAAATCCTGGCGGGGCAGTCCGGCCATGTGAATTACGACGCGATTCCGGGCGTGGTGTATACCGGGCCGGAACTGGCTTTCGTGGGCAAGAGCGAAGAGGAGTTGAAGGCAGCCAATATCCCCTACAAGGCCGGCAAGTTTCCCTTTCTGGCCAATGGCCGCGCGCGGGTGATGGCGGCAACGGAAGGCTTTGTGAAAATCCTGGCCGACGCCCGCGGCGGCCGCGTCCTGGGCTGCGTCATTCTGGGGCACGAGGCCGGGACGCTGATTGCCGAAGTGGTGATGGCGATGGAATTCGGCGCGTCATCGGATGACATCGCCCGCACCTGCCACGCCCATCCCACGCTCGGCGAAGCGGTAAAGGAGGCCGCGCTCGGCGCCGATAACCGCGCGCTGCATATCTGACCGGACGCGCCGGACTGTTTCACGTGAAACGTGATCCTGAAAAACATTGCGAAAAATTATTTAAAAAAAATTTTTTGCTTGTAATGTATGTCCTGTTTCGTCATCGCGGCGTTGAGATGATTAGATTTTACATTCAGCCCTTATCTTGATACAAATCTCTCGTAGAGTAATAGGTTGTCTTATTTTCTACGCCGAGTTTGTAACGACCAATGTCCAGTTCCGCACTAGCCGTAAACGCTTTAAAAGAAGCCAGGAAGAAACACAGCCAAAAAGAACTGGCAACCTTTTTGGACGTTACCACGCGCACAATAGGAAGATGGGAGAATGGCGAGGATCGGCCTCCCTTCATGATTGTTCCTGCATTACATCAAGCTTTACAACAACTTTCTGATACCTCGATTTCCCTCGATACGATAAGCCGTCTTGATAAAGGGTTATTGGATAAATTCTCCGGAAAGATAGTCATCGAGCAGGCCTTGAGCCGTAAGCTTGTAAGCTTTCAGGCTAACAAAGAAAAATCAAATTACAGATGGTTCAAATACAAGGAAGGCTTTTCATACATCCTCGTCAAACATTTGTTGCAAAGTTATGGCATTGAATCGGGAAAGGTATTGGATCCATTTGCTGGCAGCGGCACGGCCCTTTTTGCCGCAAGCGAACTTGGGCTTGAATCAGAGGGGATTGAATTGTTGCCAATTGGGCAGCACATAATTGAAACCCGACGCGAGTTAGAACAAAAGTTTTCTCCAAGTGATTTTAAGACTGTCGAGAAATGGATTCGGCAATGTCCGTGGAATAAGGAATCCGGCAGAAAGAGCCTGAATACACTAAGGATTACCAACGGTGCGTATCCTTCTGAAACCCTGGCGGCGATAGAACATTATTCCGCTGCTTTAAAACGCGAGAACAAGCGGGTTCAAGAAATTCTTTTTTTTGCATTACTATGCATTCTGGAATCGATTAGCTACACAAGAAAAGATGGACAGTATCTAAGGTGGGATTACCGTTCCGGGCGGCGACAGGGCACAAAGATATTCAACAAAGGAAGAATTATTGATTTTGACTCCGCCATAACCGCAAAACTGTCAGAAATCATGCATGACATTCGCGGCGGAATTCCTGATGGCGGATTATTTGCAACGCCTGTACAACAAGCTTCCGTCAAATTGCACACAGGTTCTTGCCTGAACATTTTGCCGACACTTCCTGCAAAAACATATCAGTCCATTGTCACCTCTCCACCCTATTGCAATCGGTATGACTATACGAGGACCTACGCGCTTGAACTTGCATTGCTAGGCATAGATGAAAAAGGCCTGGTTGATTTAAGACAACAGATGTTGAGTTGCACGGTTGAAAATCGTGCCAAGGATTTATTGGTTCTCGACAAAAAGTGGGGTACCGCTATTAAGGTGGCAGACACCCAAGCTTTACTCCAAACAATCTTAAAATTCATGGAAGGCCAAAAGATGCAGGGGCATCTAAACAACAACGGCATTCCGCGCATGTTGCGGGGTTACTTTTACGAAATGGCATGCGTCATTTACGAATGCGCCCGCGTGTTGAAGCCGGGTGGCATATTTATAATGGTAAACGATAATGTGCGTTATGCGGGAGCCAGCATCTCCGTAGATTTAATTCTTTCTGACATGGCATGTAATCTTGGTTTTAACGTCGACAAGATAATGGTTCTTCCAAATGGAAAAGGAAACAGCAGTCAACAAATGGAGGTGCATGGCAAAGAGGCTTTAAGAAAATGTGTCTATGTATGGAGGAAGAAATAGATGGGGCATGCTCCAAAACCCTACGTGGGACACATAAGGCAATACGAAGATCTGATTACTCCCTATGATAAAACAAGGGCGGGCTTTGTTTCGATTGCCTTGGAGAGAAATGAACGAGCGGCTCCACATATCGCCGAAGCAAAAGACCTAAAAGTAAAAGCCTCCAAGGCAAAAAACCCCATTGACCTAGCGAGCATGTCTAGCATACGCAGCGGATTGATAACCGCGGCAGGAATTTCAGACAAGGCAACCGGGCATATTGATGAGCTTGGTCAGGCAGAAGCTATAAACGGCCTTATAGAGAAATATCTGGAGCCTGCCGGGTCGGAATTTGTTGAAGAGCTTATCTACCGTTTTCTTCTCACCAGAGGTGATGCGCTTGGCGGTTCTATGAGGAATCTTGTAGGTGTCCTTGCCCAACGCAAGTTTACGCGGGCATTTGTCGCAAGTTTGAGAATAGCTGGAACGGCTTTTGAATGGTTACCCAACGTAGGCAAAACGAACTGGCTGGAAAGCCAAGATGCAGACCCCCAAAACCTGGAAGCAGCCAAAGGATTTTCCTGGAAACACAACGGTAAGAATCGGGTATTGCTGTATAATGTCAAGATTCCCTTTTTGGGCGTTAAGGGAAACAGTGTTGACATGTGTTTACTGAATTGCAAGCACGACCAAATTTCAGAAAAAACGATTTGCGCCCATAATAGTTATATTGCATTGGGCGAGTTAAAAGGTGGCATTGATCCTGCCGGTGCAGACGAGCACTGGAAAACTGCTAACAGTGCTCTTTCAAGGGTACGAAAGAAATTTAAAGAACACAGATTCGCGCCGTACATTTTTTTTGTAGGGGCCGCTATTGAAAATGCCATGGCGCATGAAATCTGGAGCCAATTGGAAAAAGGCGAATTGGAGAACGCCGCAAACTTAACTCAAGATAACCAACTGAGTTCCTTGTGCCATTGGCTATCAACTCTGTAAACGTTGTCCTTGTGAAAAAATAACCAACCTTTTCTACGGCTTCCGCTGGCTCATCGGCTCGTTGGTGTCCTGCTTCTGCTCCAGCACCTGGCGGCGGATCTTGCGGCTTTCGGCGAACAGGCGGTGAAGCTTGTCGCCCTCCCCCCAGCGGATGGCGCGCTGGAGCGCCGTGAGGTCTTCGGAAAAGCGCTGGATGATTTCCAGAACCGCCTCGCGGTTGTTCAGGAACACGTCGCGCCACATCACCGGGTCCGACGACGCCACGCGGGTGAAGTCGCGGAAGCCGCTGGCCGAGAAGCGGATCACCTCGTCTTTCAGATGCGCGCCGAGATCGGACGCCGTGGACACGATGGTATAGGCGATCAGGTGCGGCAGGTGCGAGGTGATGGCCAGCACCTTGTCGTGATGCGCCGCGCTCATCGTCTTGACCCGCGCGCCCAGCTTTTCCCACATCCGGGCAAGTTTTTTCGCGGCGGCGGCGTTGCCACCCTTGAGGGGCGCAAGAACGCACCAGCGGCCGGCAAACAGGTCGGCGCGGCCCGCCCGCGGGCCGGAATGCTCCGTGCCGGCAATGGGATGCGCGGGAACAAAATGAACGCCGGGCGGCACGTGCGGCGCGACTTCGGCGATCACCGTCTGCTTGACCGACCCCACGTCGCTGAGGATGGCTCCCTTTTTCAGATGCGGGCCGAGGACGCGCGCCACCGCGCCCATCGCGCCCACCGGCGTGCACAGCACCACCAGATCGGCATCCTTCACCGCGCGGGAAAGCTGGCGGGTGGCTTCGGCGGCGATGCCTTCGCGCAGGGCCAGCGCGCAATGGCGGGCGGACTTGTCGGCCACGATAATCTCGCGGGCCAGTTTTTTCTCGCGCAAGGCCAGCGCCAGCGAGGCGCCGATCAAGCCCACGCCGATAATGGCGGCCTTATGGAACAGGACGGCTTTCGTCCGCGTTGTCGTGGTTTTCTTTTTGGATTTCGTCGTCATTTTGGGTGCCCGTAAATTCGTTCAGCGCCTTGAAAAGCGCTTTCATTTCCTCCTCGCGGCCCACCGAGATGCGCACGCAGTCGGGCAGGCCGTAGCCGCCCATGGGGCGGATGAGTATGTCGCGCTCTTCAAGAAATTTAAGCAGGTCCTTGACATGCGCCGCGGAATGCAGTCCGGCCAGAACGAAATTGCCCTTGCTGGGATAGGGGTGGAAACCGCACTGCATCAGGTGGTCGAACAGTTTCTCGCGCCAGATGATCGTATGCGCGCGGCAGGACTCAACAAAGGCCTCGTCACGCAGCGCGGCCAGGGCCGCGGCTTCGGCCCCCAGCGCCAGGTTGAACGGGTTGCGCACGCGATTGAGCGCATCGGCAATCACCTGGGAGCCATAGCACCAGCCTACGCGCAAGCCCGCGAGACCATGGATTTTTGAAAAGGTGCGCAGCACGCAGACCCGCCCCTCGTCCCGCACCCATTCAAAGCCGTCGCTGTAATCCTCGTCGTCCATGTATTCGGCGTAGGCGGCGTCGTACGCCACCAGGATGTTTTCCGGCAGGTCGTGCAGGAACGCCGCCATGGCGCCGCGCCGCAGCCAGCTTCCCGTGGGATTGTTGGGATTGGCCAGAAACACGATTTTGGTGCGCGGCGTCACCGCCTTCAGCATCGCGTCCAGGCCGGTTTCAAAGTTGTTCTCCGGCACCGGAACCGGCACGCCGCCCGCCACGCGGATGGCGACAGGATACATGGAGAAACCGTACTGGCTGCAAATCGCCTCGTCGCCCTCGCGCATGAAGGCGCGGGTCAGAAGGGCGATCAGGTCGTCCGAGCCCGCGCCGCAGACGATGCGCGCGGCTTCCAGCCTGTGGCGCGCGGCCAGCGCCGCGCGCAACCCGTCGTAACCCATGTCGGGATAGCGGTGCTGGTTGAACGCCGCCGCGCGCAACGCCTCGACGGCGCGGGGGCTGGGACCGAACGCGCCTTCGTTATAGCAAAGGCGGATTTTGGCGCCTTTGTCCTCGACCTTGTTCGCGCTGCCCTGATAGGGCGTGAGCGCATCGAGATAGGGAAGGGCTTTCAGTTCGGGCATGGGAAGGACATTTGTTAAGGATCGCGCGTTATTTAATTTAGGGCCAAGGGACAATTGAACTTAAATCATTAAAAAGACGAGATGAACATTCCGGGCAAGGCTGCGCAGCAACCGCGACCCGGAATTCCATTTGTTTTCTGTTCGAAGAATAAAATGGGATTCCCGCTGGAGCCTGCCCCC